>JAOZLS010000252.1 GCA_029934705.1 Bacteroidales bacterium
GGTGTCTTCAAAATTTACAGAAATCTTTTAGCACCAAAGCATTAGCAATTTTCTTTGTTCCAAATGGTACAATTTAGGTATAAAAATGGTTTTAGAAAAGTATTATTATACAATTTGTGTTTTTCTTTGCAAAAACAAATCGGCTAATACAATTGCTAAGGCAGCTTCAACAACAGGAACTGCACGTATTGCAATACATACATCGTGTCTGCCTTTAATTTCTAAATCTGTTATTTTATTTTGTGCAAAATCAAAAGTTCTTTGCTTAATCGAAATACTCGAAGTTGGTTTTACTGCAACTTTAAAAAATAAATTATTCCCATTAGAAATACCTCCGCTTATTCCTCCCGAATTATTCGACTTTGTTTTTCCTTTATCATCAATAAATACATCATTATTTTCGGAACCATTTAGGCTCGCTGCTGCAAATCCATTGCCAAACTCAATTGCTTTAATTCCGGGTATTGCAAAAATAATATGAGAAATTAAAGATTCCATCGAGTCGAAAAATGGCTCACCCCAACCAACGGGAATCCCCATAGCTTGGCATGAAATTATTCCTCCAATAGAATTATTATTTTCAATTGCCTTATTTAATGCTTCTTCTATATTATTATTTCCTCCTGCTTCAACTAATTTTGCTGAAATTTTAACAAATGAAACAATCTTTTTTGCAATTACTCCTGCTGCAACTAGTCCAACTGTCAAACGACCTGAAAAATGACCGCCTCCTCTATCATCGTTATACGAAAAATATTTTTTGTTGCCTGTAAAATCGGCATGTCCTGGGCGTGGCGTATTTCTGAAATTATAATCTGATGATTTTGTATCGGAATTTTTGAAAATAATTGTTATTGGAGTGCCTGTTGTATAATTCTTATAAACACCACTTATTATCTCAGGTATATCTAGCTCTTTTCTTGTAGTAGTCCCCACTCTACCACTTTTTCGACGTAGTAAATCTTCAGTAAAGTCACCATTGCATAATTCTACTCCTGATGGACAACCGTCAATTGTTATTCCAACAAATTTACCATGAGACTCACCAAAAATGCTCAGCTTAAATATCTTACCAAATGAATTCAAAATTTAATATACTTAAAGTAATGATTTATAATTATAATGTAAAGTTTTATTTTAATTAAGTAATGTATCTGACTACATTAAAGTTTATTAACTAATTATAATAAAGGTGTGATTTTAGTATTATACTTGTATTATAGTCTTAAAATCTTTATAAAATGTAATATAAGATTTACTTATTGCTTCAAAATTTTCAACGTAAATTTCACCTGTCGAGTTTATGGACATAATTGCTAAAGCCATTGCAATTCTATGATCATTATGCGATTTTGTATTCCCCCCTTTAATTATTCCACCTTCAACAAACATTGTATCATCCTTAACATCAATATTTATTCCTAATTTATAAAATTCGTCTTTCAAAGTATAAGCTCTATTGCTTTCTTTTGTAAAAAGCCTTTTCACTCCCTTTATTTTTGAAATCCCACTACAATTTGCTGCAAGAACTGCCAAAGGTGGAAATAAATCGGGACAATGCTCAGCATCAAATTCAAAAGCTTCTAATTTAGCTTTTCTTACAACCAAATTATTTTTAGTAAATTCAAGCTCGGCACCAGCCTTTTGCAAAGCTTCAATAATTTTTATATCTGCCTGTGTCGAGTTATTTTTAAGTCCCTTAATTGTAATTTCACCGCCAATTGCTCCTGCTACTGCAAAAAATGCTGCTCCACTCCAATCTCCTTCAACTAAGGTCTTTACGGGTTTATAAATTTGTTTTTTTTGTATTAGGAACTCTTTATACAAATTGTTTTTTACTTCTACTCCAAATTGTTTTAAAGTTTCAATTGTTAAATCAATATATGGCTTACTTTTTAAATTACGAACTTTTATTACTGAATTATTGCTTAAAATTGGCATAACAAATAATAAACCCGACAAAAATTGCGAACTTTCAGATCCGTCAACTTCAATTATATTATTTTTTATTTTCCCTATTACTTTCAAAGGTGGATAATCGTTTTTTGTTTTACAATTTAAACCTAATTTTTGTAATTCTTTTGAAATCTTACCGACAGGACGGGTTAATAATGACCCCACACCTGATATTTCAAAACTCTTTTCGCTTAATGCAGCAATCACGGAAAACATGCGAAAAACAAGACCCGATTCGCCACAATTTAACTTTTCTGTTCTTAAATTTAAACCTCCTTTTATTAAAATCTTAGTTGAAGTAATGCTAACTTCTGCTCCTAAATTTTCAATAATTCTTAATGCTGAATTGCTATCGTTGCTTAAATTAAAATAAGATATTTCCGACTCTAAATTGCAAAGTAATGCACCTGCAACAAGCCTAATAAAATGACTTTTAGAATTTGGTGCTGTAATTTCGCCTTTAATTTTCTGCTTTGCTAAAAATTTCATACCTAAACATTTTAGACTGTTCCGTATAATTTTCTTATTAGCCACTCGGCAGAAATTAACAGTAAAATTACAAAAAACAAGAACTTAATATTTATAAAATCTTCTGTCTTTTTTTCGGAATACGAAATAGGTTTTATATTATTATTTGAAATAATACTATCTTTTAAACTTTGCATAGTTTCAGGATATACAATGTTTCCGCCTGTTCTGCTTGCTAATTGATACAATAGTTTATGATTGGCAACTATATTATCTGCTTCAATATTTAAGGGTACAATTGTAAATTCACCTTGCTTTTTGTTAGCCTTTTCATCAATTAAAGTTTCGGCTGTCCAGGAGTAATTCCCTGGTAAAAATTCTCCTGCATCCAAGGTATAGGTTTTTCCTGCTTTGTCAAAAATATAATTATATGTTTTACCTTCAGAGTCTTTTATCAACAATTTAACGTCTTCTTTTACAACAAGTTCATAACTTTTATTATAAACTTCAGCATCAAAAATTACATTTCTATTTTCTTGTATAATTTTTTCAGCTTTAACTTTAAATCTATCTTTACTTACTTTTAGTGTAAGGTACTTTACTGTTTTATTAATAAATTCGTCAAAAAGAAAATGATTTTGATTTAACTTGTAATCGTAAAGTTTCCAACGCCAAAACCCCTCGCCTGTTACAAAACCATTTTTTAAATTAGACGATAACTTAAAGTTATTAAAATAGATTAGCGGTCGTTTTGTTTCAATACCTTTAACTGTGCTATAAAAAAGAATTTCGGCATCAGCAGGCGTTCTATATTCGCCAAATGGCGACAATAAGGGTGGTGCTTGAATTGCTATTTCTGATATATTCTTATTTAGCTCAAATAACTTAAACTCAGTTTCTAACCTTCCTTGCACATTATCAAAAGTTCCTGAACCTTTTACTATTCTAAGTCCTTTATTTAACTGATTTAGTTTTGCCAAATCACTTTGCTTTCCTAAAATATATAAAGCAGGAATGTTTGCATTATTTATTTGCTTGAAAATGCTTGTTGCTGCATTTGTTTTTGATGGCAACTGATGTAAAATTACTAAATTATACTTTTTTATAGATTTATTAAAATCACGAACTAAAGAATACTCGGTTTCAAAATTAAGATTTGTTTTTAAAGACTCACGAATTGCAGCAATATCGGGATGTGGAGAATTTGCTAGTATCAAAATTTTCTGTTTGGTATCAACTACTTCTACAATAATTTGTTTTGAGTTATTATTCTTGTTTTTTTCGCTTTTTATGGTTTTAACAACAATATTAAGTGGTATAATTCCTGTTTTTTCGGCTTTTAACTCAATATTTATTTTCTTAAAATAATTATCGGTATCAATTATTATATTTTGTCTAAATAATTGTTTTTTGCCTGAATAAACACTCAAAATAGTTTGTTCTCCTTTCAATTTAACTGCCGACAAGTTTACTTGCAAAGGGAATGTATTATTTAAGAAAACTAAATTATTGTATTTTACAGTTTGAATTGCTAAATCTTTTATTTTTGAGGAATCGCCTAAAGCTATTGTATAAATAGGAAATTTCATGTTTTCGGCTTCATAAAGCGGATTATTTCCTTTATTATAAATACCATCGGTTGCTAAAATTAAAGCTCCTACATTATCGCTATAATAGTTCTCGTTTATTTCTAATAAAGCCGAAGCTATATCAGTTTCTTTATCGGTATAATCTTCTGTAATTCCTTTTTGTAATTTTTCACCAAAAGAATATTCTTTTATTTCAAAATCTTGATTTATAGAAGCTATAAGCTCTTTCAACTTTAAATTATAATCATTATTTTTACAATAATTCAAAACAGACTCGGAGTTATCGTGGGCGATAATTATTATTGGCTTTTGAATTGTTGTAGTTATGGTTTTAACAAAGGGAGACAATAAATAAAATGCTATAAATGAAACACTTAACATTCGCAAAACAAACATTGTAAGTTTTATAAATTTATTAACTTCGTCTAACTTTTTATCATTTTTATATAATAAAAAAGCTAAAATAGCTCCTAGCAATATACATAAAGTAAGAAACCACCAGGAGTAATGAGTAATTAGTGTAAAATCCATTATTAACTTTGTAAATAATTCTTAAACGTTTAATTTTTTAAAGGCATCGTAATGTTTTTTTATAAATCCACCATATCTTGTAGCCTGTCCTCTTCCGTTGTAGTAGCGGGCAAATTCAGTAAATTCTTTTTGTTGAAGATGCTTTATCATTGCTGGATTAAAGAAATCGAAAAGTGCTAATAATTGGTATTTTATATCTTTATTAAAATAAAATAACATATCCTCGGTATTAATGTATCCTATTTTTTTAAAATTTGTTCCTAAAATTTGGGGTGCTCCATAACTTGCCGATTTTAAAGCAGCTTTATTATCTAATTTTCTAGCAAATTCAAATACTTCCCACTCATTTTTTTGATTTCCGTGAAATGCTTTCCAATCGTCTCTTTTATCTTTTCTAAATAAATGACCATCCCAGCTTTTGGTTTTACTATACTTAAAGTGTCTATTATATACTCTTTCATTTTCTTTTCCCCAAAACCTATGGAATAAATGATTTTCAAACCTAATAATTACATTACCTTCGGCACCGTAGCCATGTCCAGCACTTTCAACTGCTAAAACAGCAACTGCTGTAGCAATATCAATATTTATTTTATTGCACAATACCTCAAGCATTCCGCCATATTTATTATATGTTTGAGCTGTAATTCTACTTTCTCTAGGTTGTTTAGGTACTTTTATTTTTGTTGCTGCATTAACTTTTGCTGCTAAAATTGATGTATTATTTTTAAGTAAATCTACAACTTTATTTACTTCGGTAGAAGCTGCATTATCAATGTTAAGTTTAATAAATTTAGATGAAATATACGCTTGTCCGTTTCCAAATTTAATTAAATACCATGATTTTAATCGTTGAATAACTTCTACATTATCACCTTTTTTTAATTGTCCTACTTTATCGGCATTTAAACTTGCAAATTTTCTAACATTTAAGACTTTTGCATTTACTTTACCAGTAAGTGCTTTTACATAACGTGAAGAAATATAGCCATACTTATCGTTAAATTTTATTTGATACCAATCGGAAATTGTATTATCAAAAATACTAACTATGGTATTTTTAGATAATTTACCTACAATATTTGCTGTTTTGCTTGTATTGTTTCTAATATTTAATATTCCAGCAGTTATAACTCCCTGCATTACAACAGGGGAACTTTCTTTTACTACTATATTTGTATTTTTACTTGTTCCTCGTCTTGCAGTTTTTTTCTTTTTCTTTCGTCTAAAAAAATTGAACATAATGTTATATATTTTAAGGGTATTAAATTTAAAGTAAATATAAACAAAATTCTTGGTTTGCAGTATTTTTCTACTAAAAAACTATAAAATATGCATTATTGCTTTTTTTATTTATGTCTATTTTATCTAATATGCTAAAAAAACCGCTCAATTTCCTAGAAACTTGAGCGGTAATTTATAATTATATATTATTGAGTCCACTCCGAAAAGTCATTATACACCTAAAGGGGACTTTGAGAACTGTCTGGTTTTTAAAGGCTAAAACTATCGTTTTACATCTTTAGGGATTAAGGGTAAAAAAGCTTTAAAAATCAGATAGTTCGACTTTTCGGAGTAGTCTCATTATTTAATGTTTCTAAGTATTCATTGCTCCACAAACATTAATAACTTGTCCACTAACATAAGAAGATAAAT
>JAOZLS010000253.1 GCA_029934705.1 Bacteroidales bacterium
TTAGAACAAAAATATTCCATTTTCTAAATCAAAATTATTAAAGCAATTCAGTATACAATCTTTATTTAAATGAATAAATAATTATGCAAGCATAACACTTTAATATTTATACTTTTGAAAAATCTTCACATCTACATATAATATTATTAATCTTTTTAGTTAAAAATTACTATATTAGCATCGAAAAAAAAATAAACTAAATATAAAAAATAATTATGGTAGATTTTTCATTAACAAAAGAACAACAAGAATTAGTTGAAAAACATAGAGATTTTGCCCAAACAGTGATAGTACCAGTAAGAGCAAAATATGATTTAAGCGGTGAATACCCTTGGGAAGTTGTAAAAAAAGCTTATGATGCAGGAATTATGAATTCGCAAATACCTAAAAGATTAGGAGGAGAAGGCTTAGGTATTTTTGATGCTCAACTTGGTTCGGAAGAATTAGGAGCAGCTTGTGCTGGTATTGGTATTAGTGTTGATGCAAACATGCTTGCACTTACACCTTGGGTTGTTTCGGCTACCGACGAGCAAATAAAACGCTTTATGGGCAGACTTAATGAAGAAAAAGGCGCTGCTGCTTATGCATTAACTGAACCTAATGCTGGCTCTGATGTTGCAGGAATAAAATCTACTGCTATTCTAAAAGGAGACAAATACATTTTAAACGGACATAAACGCTTTATTACTAACGGTGAAGCTGCTACATACCTTACAGTTTTTGCTCAGTCAGATCCTGAAAGAGGTGCTAGAAGCTTAACTTGTTTTGTTGTTCCTACTGATTTACCTGGAGTTGAAATTCTTCCTCGTCTTGACAAAATGGGACAAAGAGGTTCTGTTCAAAATGAAATAAAATTTCATAATGTTGAAGTACCTGTAGAAAACCGTATTGGACGCGAAGGCGAAGGTTTTTTAATTGGTATGAAAACTTTTGATAGAACAAGAACTGGAGTTGCTGCACTTAGTGTTGGTATAGCACGTTCAGCTTTTGAAATTTCAAGAGATTGGGCAAAAAATAGAATTCAGTTTGGAAAACCAGTAACTGCACACCAAGGCGTATCGTTTATGTTGGCAGAAATGGCAACTAAGGTTGAATTAGCTAGATTAATGACTTGGAAAGCTGCTTGGTATTACGAGCAAGGATTAAAAAGCCCAGGTACTCTTTCGGCAATGGCTAAATATTATGCTTCGGATGTTGCAATGGAAGTTACTACTGATGCTGTACAAGTAATGGGTGGCGACGGATATACTCGTGATTTTGCTGTTGAGAAAATGATGCGTGATGCTAAACTTTGCCAGATATATGAAGGTACAAATCAAGTTCAACGTCTTGTAATTTCTAAAGGTATATTGAAGTAAATTTATAATTTTCAATAGAAATATTAATAAACAAAAAAAACCGACTTAAAGTCGGTTTTTTTTGTTTTAAATCTGATCCCAAGTCTATACTGACGCTACATTGTCCTTCGGACGAATGCAGGTCAATCGCAAAGACTTTTCATCGTCCGTAGGACATGGAAACGGTATTACAAACTTGACATAAAACTAAAAGCTATATTTATTGTCTTCAATAAGTTTGTCAGCAATTCTGCGTCTTCCTTCTTTTATATTTGACGGCATAACTGTTGTAAAGTGTCTTAATGCATTAATATATTTTTGCTGATCGTTTGTATCAACAAAAGAGTATATTGCCTCTAAACCATTATTATAAAGTGTATTTGCTGAATCAAAAATAAATGAATCTAACATATCTCTATAAATTTCACTTGCTTTTTCACCTTTAATACTTTCAATTTTCTTAACTCTAAGGTAAATTGACTCTGAAACATAAGACAAGGTAATTATATTTGCAAAATTGAATAAAATTTCTTGCTCATGTGGCAATTTTCTTGCAAACGTTTTAGTAGCACAATCAGTTAATATTAAAAATAGACTTTTAAAATTTTTAACAGTCATTTTCATATTTTCAAAATAATCATCGGTAAAAGTTGGAGCTGCACCCAAAGAATCGATGTTAATTTTTTGAGCTTCCTCAAACATTGGAAATACGCCTCGTTGTCCTTTTTTTATGAGTGTATCAGCAGTAACCATACGGTTAATTTCATTAGTACCTTCAAAAATTCTATTAATTCTTGAGTCTCTATATGCTTTTTCAATTTCAGTTTCGGCAGAATATCCCATTCCTCCATGTATTTGAACTCCTTCATCTACAACATAATCTAGCATTTCGGAGCCATAAACTTTTATAAGAGCTGCTTCAATAGCAAATTCTCTTTGAGCTTCAACATTAGCTTTTCCTTTTTCAACTCCATCATTAATATATTTTTTAACAGAGTCTTCTATATTTTGACTAATACGATATACAGCACTTTCGTTGGCAAAAGCTTTAATAACTTGTTGAGCTAGTTTATATTTTATTGCTCCAAAAGTAGAAATGAAAGTTTTGAACTGCTTTCGCTCATTACTATATTTAACCGAAAGGTTAATTGCAGCTTTTGAAGCACCTATAACGTTTGCTCCTAATTTTATTCGTCCAAGATTAAGAATATTTAGGGCAATACGGAAACCATCACCAGGTTTTCCTAAAAGATTTTCAACAGGAACTTCGCAGTCGGTAAAGAATATTTGTACTGTTGACGAACCTTTAATTCCCATTTTATTTTCTTCAGGATTAAAAGTTATTCCAGGAAAATCTCTATCAATAATAAAAGCACTTAAAGCTCTATCGTTATCAATTTTTGCAAAAACTGTAAGAACATCGGCAAAACCACCGTTTGTAATCCACATTTTTTGTCCATTTATAATATAATGTGTTCCAGCTTCGTTTAAAACAGCTTTGGTTTTTCCAGAATTTGCATCGGAGCCAGCATTTGGTTCGGTTAAACAATAAGCTCCTAAAAGCTCGCCACTAGCAAGTTTAGGTAAATATTTTTGTTTTTGTTCTTCGTTTCCATAATACATTATTGGCAAAGTTCCTATTCCTGTATGAGCTGAATATGCGACTGAAAATGCGTATCCTGCTCCTAATATATCAGCAACATACATTGATGTAGTAAAATCTTGACCAAAACCTTCATATTCTTCAGGTATTGAAATTCCTAATAAGCCATATTCTCCAGCTTTTTTCAGAATAGATGGCAATAAACCTTCTTCGTGTGCATCAATTCTATTTATGTTAGGAATAACTTCTGCATCTATAAAATCTTGGCATGTTTGTGCTATAAGTTTTTGTTCTTCATTAAATTCTTCTGGAATAAAAATTTCATCAATTTCAGAATCTCTTATAATAAATTCTCCACCTTTAATTGCTTCTTTGTTTTTCATTTTTCTCAATCTTTATTTTGAAAACTATTTATTAGTCTTTATAATGTTTATTTGAATTGTTCAAAAAAATTAATTTCCGAAATTAAAACATTTTCGACCATTGACAAAAAAAATATTGTAAAACATGTTTTATCCTCCTATTTATAGGTATTTTATTTTTAGACCAATATTTGTTTAAAGTCTAAATTTTATGATAAAGCTTATTCGTGTTTTTGTGTATAATAAAAGAAAGCTCCAAAAACTGGAGCTTTCTAAATTAAAATATGTTGTAATAAATCTAATTTACAATTACTTTCTTTGTAATAATATCTGTGTTGGTTTGTATTGTAATAAAATACATTCCGCAAGATAAATGTGAGATAATAAACTTTTTTGTATTTGGTTGATATTCTGAAATTGTTCTTCCTGAAATATCTGTTATTTTTATTTGATTAATTGTATTATTACTTTCAATTGTAAAATAGTCTTTAGATGGGTTTGGATAAATTGAGATATTTTGTTCTACAATACTAATACTAACATTAGATTGCATATTTACTATTTGACTAACATCTCCTAAAACTTGAATATCTCCTGTCTCATCAGAAAAACCATCTGCCGACACAGTATATCCTAAAGTATTTGTACCTTCTGTTTCATAAACATCTGAAAATATTGCTACTCCAGAACTATTAGTATTTTGTACACCATAGCCTGCTAGGTTTACACTTGCTCCTTCAATTGTTGTATTATTTGCACCATTTTTTACTGTAAATGTAACATTATAGGTAGTTAAGATAGCTTTTGGAAGTTCTATATAATCAACCCAAGCACAGTCTTCACCACCAAATTCTGAGCCATCTTTCTCATAAGTCCATTTAAAAATATGTGGTCCAGCAGTTATTGGGTAGGTATGTTGCGACCAATCATCATCAACTCCACTCCAACTATCCTGTTCATTACCATCAATAAAAAAATGTAGATAGTCATAGGTTGATTCTGAAGAAACTTTTTTATAGAAGCTTATAGTACCAGCCTCTGTTGTTGTAGTTAAAATCATTGTTGTGGCTTGTTCATCAGAGATAGCACCAGATTTCATACTGTAACTTCCTTCATAAGCTTGATCATTTGTTCTAAACCAATCCATATCGTCATCAAAAGTAATTTCTGAGGGAACTTCATCTTCAAAAGTAATTTTTTCTGTTTCTAAAAGAGCAAAGTCAATAGTATTATTATCAGAAGAAATTATTTCTGTTACAGTAATTGGTGCATAACCAGCTTTGTAGGCTTTAATATCATAAGTTCCTTCCATTATTCCTGAAATATAATATATTCCATCAATATCGGATGTTACAGGAGCTATTGATGTATTAAGAACTTCAATTTCGGCACCTTCAATTGCTGTTCCTGTTGCGGCATCGATTACTGTACCTGTCAAGAATAATGAAGGAATTAAATATTTACTAACATCATTGTCAGCAGTTGAAACCGTTTCGTAATGTACTGCACTCATATATCCTGGTGCTGACATTTCAAATTTATATGTTCCTACTGTTACATCACTAACAGAGTATGAACCACTTCCATCGGTATTAACCGTGTAAGTATCGCTTTGCCCTGTAATAATAATTTCGGCATTTTCAATTGGGTTTCCTGTATCATGATTAATAACTGTTCCTGCAAGTGTAGTAGTTGAAGGTGAACCATTAAACATTACATCAACTATTGTAGTTTGATTGTCGGTTACATTAATATTATTAATTGTAATTGGTGTATATCCTGAAACTGTAAAAGTTAAATTATAACTTCCGTCATCAATCATTCTATGATAGTTTCCTGTTTCTGAGTCAGATAACACTTCAGAATTATCGATATCATGACCAGATATTGATATTACTGCATCAAGTGGATTTTCATTTTCATCTGTAATAATACCGCGTATTCCGTAAAAGGTTTCCTCTATGTAGCCTATCATTGCATCCTTATTATAATCCCAATGAGCAGGTAATAAGTTACAATCTAAAAATTTAGCATCTGAAAGTTCAAGAGTAATCTCTCTGCAATTTTGGTAATAACCCATGTGATCTTGACGACTACCATCAACTACATACCAGTCGCCACCATGTGTTACTCCACCTCCTTCTCCTTGAAAATAGGTCCCAGGTGCATTTGCGTGTACAGAATTTGCATAATTCCACGACACTTGATACCACCAATCATTATCGGCATGAGTTTTTTCAGAAGACAGCCATGTATCCCAAGGGTAATTAACAAGTTCAATTCCACTATGAGAGTTTGCTGAAAGTACTAAATTATGATTTTCAGCAAAAGCTATCATCATTTGTACTTCTGCTTCATTTTTCCCTGAAGGATTTGTAAGATTTGGTGTAGGAAAGTTTCTATTCAAATCCACTCCGTTTGCATTAGATCTTGTTGCATCTGATACTGTATTATCACCTCCATTATAAGTTCCATCAGGGTTTGAAAGTGGATTAATCCATATTTCAACATTATTTATTAAGTCAGTAACTCGCTGATCTTCATCGTAGTTTTCTAATAAGTAATCGGCTAATTTCAAAAACATAATATATGCTACTATTTCATCGCCGTGCATTTGTCCTGTATAAAAAAACTCAGGTTCATTTTCATTAGTATCAGGATTGTCAGATATTTTTAAAACTTTAACTGCTCGTCCATCTTCCGATGTTCCAATTGTTTCCACTCTACAAATTTCAGGATAGTCTGTAGCAAATTTATTCATCATTTGAATATAGACATCATGAGTTGGATATCTGTCCCAGTTTGCCATTTGTGCAATTGTTGTAGCCATAGTTAACGCCTTACCTTGA
>JAOZLS010000254.1 GCA_029934705.1 Bacteroidales bacterium
ATTTTGAGGAACAAGTGCCATTATTAGTACTAAAAAAGTTACATAAAATATGGTACTAACAGAAACAGGAACGCTTGATAGCCACCTAAAAAAATAATATTTAGTAAGAATAAGGTGGGTGAAAATTATTAGAATAACTAGAGCTAATAATATATAAATATTTATTGGAGCTTTGGGAATTGTAACTTGAGTGGGTGAAAATAGCTCAATTATAAATCCTAAAATTGGAAATATGGCAACAAAAATAAACGCTTCTTTATATTCAAAGGGTTTCTTAAAAATCTTTTTACTAATCACAAAAATTTATTTTGGGTAAAATTAAGACTCAAGATTAAAAATCTTAAGTCTTAATAATAACAATTCACTAACTATATCAATATTCGAAAATTATTTTTAAAAGTGTTTGGGCTAGTTATATTTAATAGTCCAAGTTGCTTCACGTGCTTCTTTCATCTTTATCCACTTTGGTAAAAGTGTTTTCTTGAAAGTTTGTTTGTCGCTGTTAAGCTTATCCATATCAAGTCCAATAAATTTTTGAGCTTTTGCTTTAGTTGCAATATCTGGATATTCAACAGGCTTGTTATGTCCTAATTCAGCAAGCAGTCTTGCTAATTTTAGTCTTCCTTCTTGTGCAATAACTAGTCCAGTACTTATAACTCTACCTATTTCTACAGGCGAATGGAAAGAACCTCCATGACTTGCTGCTGCATAATCCCAACGCCATTGCGAATGTCTTATGTCTTGTAAAATATCAGCCATTTGAACTTCGGTTGCTCCAAGTTCCCAAGCAAGTTTTGCTTCAACGTGAGCTCTAACAATTAGCATTTCTAGTTTATCACGGTTTTCAATTATCTTGTCTTGTCTGTCGTAAACATTCTTTTTTAATTCTTCTGAGTCTTCTCTATGGCAAACCTGACAAGAATTTTGAACATTATTTAAAGGACTTTGTATTTTATGGTCGGTAAATTTCTGACCACCAACAGTTTTGTAAGGCATGTGGCAATCGGCACAAGAAACTCCTCTTTCGGCATGAATTCCTGTTAAATATACTTCGTAACCTGGGTGTTGAGCTTTTAGCATTGGAGCTTTACTTAATGTATGTGTCCAATCTTTAAAGTCTATGCTATCATAATATGCTTCCATTTGTTCAGCCGACTGACCTTTGTCCCAAGGTAGTGTAAGATAAGGAACTCCTTCTATTTTCTTTTTGTCAAAATAATATTCAACATGGCATTGTGCGCAAACTAAAGAACGCATTTCTTGATGAGTTGCTTCTTTAATATCTTTTCCATTTCTTTCAAATGCTTCGATAAGAGCTGGTCTTGATATGCGTAGCTCCATTGATTCAGCATCGTGGCAGTCTAAACAACCTATTGGGTTATGGATTTCGCCTCCTTTGGCTGCCCATTTCCCTTTGTAAAATTCTGCTACCCCTATTTCGTTCATTAAACGAGGTACATCTGGTCCTTTACAAGTCCAACATGTTGCAGGCATAGGTCCATCATCTGGTCCTGTAGGTCCACCTGTTCTTAGTGTGTTCCAAATATCTTCTACTGCATGAACGTGTCCTCTACCTTGATTATAGTCTTTAGCAAAACCGTAACCTGCCCAAAGTACAACTAATCTTGGGTCAACTTCGAGCATGTCAATAGTTGCTCCTCCATTATATTTACTACTAAAAGTAGTATCGGCAGTTTCGTAATATGATGAAAATTCTAAAGGAAAATTCTTTCCCCAAACTTCATTTCTAGGCTCCCATTGGGTAATTTCAACGGTTGGTTTATATGTAAACTGAGCTTCGGCTCTACGTTGAGTAACCGATGAGGCTAACATTCCTAATAAAAATACTGCAACAACTGTTACACCAAATATTAGCCAGTTTCTTAAAGCGTTTTTAGATTTTACTTCTTCCATGATTTTTCAGATTTTTTATTTAGACATTATATTTTCTAACCATTCTGGTACAGGACTACTTAGTCGTGGTACTATTGCGTTTGGTGTTGATGATAATCCTTTTACTCTTCCATGAGGAATCTCTCTATGACATTCCCAACAAAGTTTACCTTCTCCGTGTGTGTAATTTTCGCCAGTTACTTTTAATGTTGTAACAGGCTCGTTAACAAACGAATGACATCTTTTGCAGTTTTCTTGTACTACATTTAGTCCTTCGTGTTTTATTTTAATAACCTGAGGCTCTGCTCTAAGTGTAAATATTGTAGCATGCCGTAGCCCATCTTTTGCTTTAAAAAAGTATTTTGAAAACATATTATTATGTGGAACATGGCAATCGTTACATGTAGCATTTTCTCTATGCGAACTATGAAACCATGTGGCATACTCAGACTCCATAACATGGCAATTTATGCAAGTTGTAGGTTCATCTGATAAATACGAACCTGCATTTGATATATTAAATAAATAAAAAAATAATCCAACAAAGACTCCAAGTGTAATCATAACAGGAAGTTTCCATTTATCAGGAGGTAATATTTTCTTTAATAAATTCATAATTACTCTGTTTATTCTATGAATATTTTAATTGTTCGTAAAAGTAGTGCATTGTATCACAAAAAAATATGACATAAGTCATGTTTGATGCTTTTTTTGTTTAGTAATTGGGAATTTGTTATGCAGCAATATTTTCCCCCATCTCTGCCATTTCATAAAAATGTTGAAATACAACATCAGTTTTTTCAGAGAATACTTGTCGGTTATAAGAATTAGGAAGTTTAGCTCCTAAAATTTTTATTATCTCTTGGCGAACAATTTCTTGTGTCGATTTTTCTTTATGCCATTCTTGAATTAATATCTTATTCTTAGCATCAAGTAGAATATCTAATAGTTCTATAGAAGCCAGTTTAACTTCCTTTTCTTCTTTCTTAGTAAGCTTTTCCTTTTTTAGTAAATCGAATAATTCTTGCTGCTCTTCGCTCATTTCATTTTTCGTAGCACGTTCTTGTTCTTGCGATAAATCTTCTGCTTGTTTAATTAAATCTTCATAAGCTTCTTCAATATTTTTACTTCCTGAATTATATTCTTCTATTATTTTTTCAAATCTTTCTAGGAATGAACCTCTTGTTTTATTCTGAGCAAGCATTTGTTTTAGTTTAACTTCCATAAGTTCACGTAAATCGGCAAACTGAATATTTTTATGTTCTTTTTCGGGGAATTCATTACGTAATTGAGCAAAATCTAACTTACTTAAATCTACTTGTTTCGATTTATCAATAATATAATCAGCTTTGGGCTCTTGTAAGTCACCTTTACCCACAATGCTGGAATCTAATAATTTATCAAGACGTTTTTTGGCTCTTTCTATGGCTTCATCTTGTTCTACATTTCTATCTACAACCTTTTTAAGATATTCGAATATCTCTCTGGCTTTCTTTATTTGTGGGTAAGAATATATTTCTGGCTTTGCCGAATCGTATAAGCCTACAATTGTATTTACAAATAAACCTAACTGCTTTTTATATTCATCTTTCTCTAAAATAATATCAGCATATTCTTGAAATAACTCAACCTCTTTAAAACCTTTTTCGCCAAGTTTTATTATTTCATCTATATCTGCTCCTAAGTTTTTAAAGAATATTTTTGCTTCGCTAATTCCTTGCTCTAACAATTCTAATAAATCATCAAATTCTTGAACTGGGAAATCATCAGGATTATCATCATCTTTCTTTTTGCCTTTTGTACCTTCGGCATAAGATGCTAAAGCTTTTCTTAAATTGCGGAATACACCAAAATAATCGACTATTAAACCATTTTTCTTGCCTTCAATTACTCTGTTAGCTCTGGCAATAGCTTGCATTAAGGTGTGATTTTGCAATGGTTTATCTAAATATAAAGTAGATACGGCTGGTGCATCGAAACCTGTTAGCCACATTGCTGTTACAAATACCATTCTATACTTACTATTAGGGTCTTTAAAGAAATCTTCAATGTTTCTACCATCTTCGTCAGGATAGTCCATTAATTTACGATGCGGACTAATATTTAATCCTTCTTTTTCAAACTTTTCTTTTTCTTCTTTCTCGCTTCCTTCTGCACTTACAACGGCTGCCATTTTGGTTTCTTCCATAAACTCAATGGCTTGCTTATATCTGTTTCTAAGTTCTAAATCTTTTTCTTTACTAATCTTTTTTCTAAGATCTTTAATTTCTTCTTTTTGGGCTTGTTGAACAAATTCATACATTCTTACAGCAGTAAATTTATCGATACAAACTACCATTGCTTTCATTGGCTTTTTATCTCCTGCATCATCAAACATATTTAAACGATAAGGATAATGCTGAACTATATGTTTTGCTATTTCTTGTAGGCGGTCTTCACGTTTTACAACCTGAAAAAGCGTTGAATATTCTCTATCTAATTTCTTTTTTTGTTCGGGTGTTAAATTTTCATCTTCTAAAATTTGGGAGGCATTGCCTATTAAATCTTCGTTTACTTGCTCTACACGTGGTACCGATTTTTTATAATACAGAGGAACAGTTGCTCCATCTTCTATACTTTGTGCAAAATTGTATTCTGATACATAACCACCAAACCAATCTTCTGTTTGCTTATTTTTTAATAAAGGAGTTCCTGTAAATGCCATATACTGCCCATTAGGAATAGCAATACGCATATTTTCGGCATAACCTTTATATTGTGTTCTATGTGCCTCATCTATAATTACAATCCAGTTATCTCTATCGGTAAGTATCGGGTAAGTTTTACCTTTTTCTATTCCAAACTTATGAATAAGCGAGAACAAATAAGTTCTGTTTGATTGTAAGTAATATTTAAGCTCTTTTCTTGAACTTGGACGATAATAATTTTCTTTTTGGTCTTTGGTTTCGGTAATTACTTCGGTTTCTACAAAGTTCCTGTAAATTTGGCTATCCAAATCTTTACGGTCTGTAATAATTAAAAACGACCAATTACCTTCAACTTTACGCTGTACTTTACGTGAAAAGAAAATCATTGAATAAGATTTTCCAGAACCTTGTGTGTGCCAAAATACTCCTAATTTACCTTGTCTGTTTTCTTTATTTTTTAATGATAGAATTGCATTATTTACACCTAAATACTGATGATTTTTAGCAATAATCTTTACTTTGTTTTTATGATATAATACAAAGTTTTCGAAATAATCCATCATATTATCTTTGCTACAAAGTCCTTTGCCAAACAATTCTAAACTTAGGCGTTTTTTTGCTGTATTGCTTTCTACTTCAATTCTGCTCATTTGATTGTCAGAAACAGCAGTGTCTTTAAGTTTTACCCACGAAAAAAAATGTTCCCAAGGCGAATTAAATGATCCAACTCTTGTTTGTATTCCATTTGAAATACCTACAAATAAATTATACCAGAATAACTGTGGAATATCTCTTTTGTAACGTCTTAGGTTTACATCGTAACCCGATTTTACTTTTTCAGTGGCATTTTTCAGTTCAATCATTACCAAAGGCAAGCCATTTACATAAAGTAATAAATCGGGTCTGCGTGTTGGTTGTGTGTATTCTTTACCAATACTCTGATACAATATGCTTAATTGCGAAACTACTACAAATTCGTTATTTTCTGGATTATCGAAATCAAGAACTTTTACATAATCGTTTTCTTCTCTGCCTTCTTTATTATTATAAGTAACAGGCACACCAAATTTAATTAACTGGTAAACCTCTTTATTTGCCATTAATGGAGTTAAACTTGTGCGACTTTTACATAATTCGCTAACAGCAAACTCTATATTTTCTTGTTTTAGTTTTGGGTTTAAATCTTTTAGTTTTTTGCGTAAACTATCTCTTAAAACTACATCTTTTAGATTATCTCTACCTACCAATTCTTTGCCATCGGCATTAATATGCTCGTAACCCAAAACCATTTCAAAAAATTGAATGTCTGCGTCTTCTATATGTTGCTCGTTTAGGTATGCCATAGGTCTTATTATTACGAATTGTTAATTATTTTACCTTCTATATATTTTTGTATTTCTTCTTCGCTTGGTAGTTGTAGCTTGTATTCTGCAATTTGCATGTTGTTTTTGTCTGCCAAAGCATAACGTACCATTTGTGGTTTGCTTTCTGTACATAGCAATATTCCTATTGGTGGATTATCGCCTTTTTGCATTATTTTATCTTTATAATATTGCAGATA
>JAOZLS010000255.1 GCA_029934705.1 Bacteroidales bacterium
GACCTGTTTTTTTAATCTAATTTTTACTGTTTTTAACTTCGTAAAGTAGTATTATATATGTTTTAAAAGCTTACTTTTGTTTTTATCAAATAAGAAACATCAGAAAAAAAATAAAATGATAATAGGAAATAAAGCTGAGGGTTTAGTCTTTCTTAATAAGCATAAATTTCTTGTTCCTAAATTTTTTGTAATAAATTTTGACGATATTTCATTGTTGTTAAATGATGAGATACAAGTAGAAACTCTTATTTCAAAATTAAATATTAGTGAGCAATCGTTATGGGCTGTGCGTTCTAGTGCCGATGCCGAGGATGGAAAAGATAAATCGTTTGCCGGACTTTTTAAAACGCTTATAAATGTTTCGTCACAAAACTTGAATAAGGCAGTCCTTGAGGTGCTGAATTCTTATGCCGAAGTACTAAAGCTCGAATATACAAATGTTTCAAAATTTAAGTTTGGAATAATAATTCAAAAAATGTTAAAACCTGATTATTCAGGTGTAATTTTCTCTCAAAATCCATTGGATATATCCGATAAATCTATAATTGTAAATATTGTACCAGGGCTTGGCGAAGAGCTTGTGTCGGGTAGGGTTGAGGCTTTTTCAGTAAAAAAAATAAATAGAAAAATTGAGTATTTAAATGAAGAAGAAAATTTTGTAGGCAAGACTTTTACCAATAAATATAATGATATAAGTAAAACTGGAATCGAAATTAAAACTGAAATAAAACCATATATAAAAGAACTTTTTTCTTCGGCTAAAAAAATATCAAAATTAAAGAAATACCCTGCCGATATTGAGTTTGCAATAGCTAATAATCAAATTTATTTTTTACAAGTACGCCCCATTACAACAATTAATAATTCGGAAGAAAAAATATTATCCGTTTGGGATAATTCAAATATTACCGAAAATTACCCCGATTTATCGATGCCCTTAACAATTTCGTTTGTTCAATACACCTACCTTCGTGGCTATA
This sequence comes from Bacteroidales bacterium, assembly GCA_029934705.1. Taxonomy (GTDB): domain Bacteria; phylum Bacteroidota; class Bacteroidia; order Bacteroidales; family JAADGE01; genus DZBS01. The sequence continues at coordinate 981 of JAOZLS010000255.1, forward strand.
CATTAATGTCGGAGTTTTTGGGAATGAACAGGAAGCTGATAGAAAAAAATAATAAGTATTTGTCAGAAATGGCTGGAGGAATAAATGGTGCAATGTATTATAACATAACCTCTTGGCAAAAACAACTTTATCAAATGCCTTTTGGCAGAAAAACAAGTAAACACATAACCAAAATTTTGGGAATGGAGCAGGCAGAGTTTAAAAAGCCAAAAAATAAAGCTTCGATTTTAGGATATTTAAGACTTTTAACAAATTTATTAATATCATTTTTTAACTTTAATAAACTTAAGAAATCGTATCTTGATAATTTTGAAAAAGTAATGCAAGAGTTTAATTCTATTAACTTAATAAACAAAAATCATAATGAATTAGTTGAAAATTTTAAAGTTTTTGATAAAAAAATGGGCGATAATTGGATTGCTCCCATGTTAAATGGCTTTTTTGCAATGATACTATTTGCTCTTTTAAAAAAGGTAGTTCGGAACTCTGTTTTACGAGAAAAATATCCTAATTTTTCTAATGATGTATTGTTTTCTTCGGGTGATGTTATTTCGGTTAAAATTGTTAGAGAATTACAAAAGATATTAGCCACAATTAGTAACAATAAAGAGCTTTTTACCCTGTTTAGTAATAACGAAATTTCTAAAATTAAGTTAGAAATAGAAAAATTTACATATCTTAAACTTCTTATTAATAATTATATAGAAAATTATGGCGAAAGGAGTGAAATTGGCGAATTAAAAATTGAAACAGTCAATTACAAAGAAAATCCTGATGCTTTTTTAGAGTTTTTAAAAAACAATATTTTTGAAGGAAGTGTTAAGCAGCTGGAGGTAGAAAAATTTAATTATAAGAAAATTATAAAGATAAATTACAGATATAAACCATTTAGGAGAGTCTTATTTTTAAAGCTTATAAAATATACAGTAGAGCGAATTAAAGATCGTGAAAATTTTAGATTTATAAGAACAAAAACATTCTCTTTGGTTCGCAAAATATTTAGGGCAATCGATTATTATCTTCTTCAAAATAATTATATTGAAAACAAAAATGATAGCCAGTTTCTTTATAAAGATGAAATTTTAAATACCAAAAAAGCTTCTGTTTTTAAAGAAATTATAGCAAAGCGGAAAGCCGAGTATGAAACTTTTAAGAAAGTTAAGAGAGCAAATCGGTATCATAAAACAAATAAAGGATTTATACCTATCGAAATTATTATAGCATCAAATATTGATGGAATAATAAAAGGAGTGGGTTGTAGTAGTGGAACTATTGTAGGGGAAGTGGTTGTAATTGATGAGTTTACAGATAGTAATAATGATTTTACAGGGAAAATATTAGTTGCTAATTATTTTGAACCAGGTAAAATTAATTATTTTTCGCAAGCTACTGGTTTAATTTCTCAAAGAGGAAATTTACTTAGTCATACAGCAATTTTAAGTCGAGAACTAGGGCTGCCTGCAATTGTAGGAGCAAAAGGAATTTTAACCCAAATAAAAACTGGACATACTGTTCAAATGAACGGAGCAACAGGTGAAATAAAAATTTTAAATAATAGCGATGAATAATTTCAGTATAAGTGCATTACTAACAAAAATAAAGTTAAACGAGAGTGAAGAAACGATTGTTTTAAAAGCAATTAATTCGTTAAAAGGAAATCAAGAAAGTCAAGATAGTTTTTTTGATTATTGCTTAAATAATAAGCTTGCTCCTTGGGTTTATCTTCAACTAAAATCTAAAAAGTTATTTAGTGTTTTAAGCAACAAAACGCAGAATGATTTTAAAAATATTTACGAAAAGGTAAAAGCTCAAAATGAAGCAAGAAATAAAGAGGCTCTTCTTTTTTTATCCGAATTTATAAAACAAGGAATTGATGTTGTTATTCTTAAAGGAAACGTTTTTGTTCATACAGTTTTTAACGATACAGGCTATAAAAAAATGAACGATTTTGATATTCTTATAAAAAAAGAAGATTGGCAAAAAGCTCAGGAAGTTTATTTTAAGCTAGACTATATCCCACTTGGCTTTGGTTGGGGAGGCGAAAAGCAAAAACCTGCAAAATATAGCCATGTAGGAATGTCGTTTATAAGCAAAAATTTTAAGTGTATTATAGGAACTCAATGGGGTATAAAATCGCCAACTGCCAAATTTAAAGTTGATATTGATGAGGCTTGGAAAACTGCAAAAGACTTTGATTTTTACGGGCTTAAAGTAAAACAACTTTCGCCTGAATATAATATTCTTCATTTGGTTCTGCACATGGGAATATATAAAATTGGTACTCGCGATTGTATGGATATTTATAATTTATGGGATACTGAAAATATAAATTTTGATGAGCTTTATAGAATTTTAGAAAAATCAAAAGCTCTTGAAAAGGCTTATTTTACTTTTGTTCTAAGCAATTTAGTATCAAAATCAATTCCTCAAGATTTTATTAATAAGTTGAAACCTAAAAAAGTAGGTTTTATCTCACAACGTTTAATGTCTCGATTAAATATTACCGCAAAAACTGGCGATTTGCATACTTCATACAACGATTATTTTCAAGATATTGAAAAAAGTGTAATTTATTTTGGCATATTTCCATTATTTCATAAAAAATGGAAGTTTTATATAGAAATAATTCAGCAAATATGTTTCCCGAAATCAGATATTTCTTTAAAATTGCTTGATAAACAGAAATATAACGGTTTCTTTGATAAATTAAAATCTAAATTTAAAGCACCAGCCTTAGTCTTTGCATTAATTGCTCAGGAAATTGGCTGGACCTTTACTTTGCTTATTTTTGTTAAACTTTTTGTCGATTTAATAGCATCTTTAAAGAATTACATTTTTAAGCAAGAAACTTATTTTGAATATCTTATAAAAAAAGGAATTAATCCAGAAGATATTGAACGAGTTGTTAAAAACATACAATAAACAAATGAAACATCCATGATAAATAAATTTAACACACAATGGAATGATTAAATTTTATTAGTGTTTTTATTAGTGTATTCGTGGCAATAAATTTTAAACAGATGAAAAAACTAATTTGTATAACAGGAAAAGATGGAACAGGAAAAAGTACTCAGATAGACATGCTTAAAAAAGAATATCCTCATGCTTTTGTTTCTGAAATTTGGGATTTATTAAAAAGTCCACAAAATAAACTTATGTTTAACTCTAAAAAGGATATTGATGAGTACTTATGCGGACTTACACCAAATTCTCGTATGTTGTTTTTGATGCACGCTCTTAAATTTTCCGTTGACAGAGCTATGGAAAGCGATGCTGGTATTGTTTTGCTTAATGCTTATCATTATAAATATTTAGCAAGCGAAATTGCTCTTGGTGCCGACTTAGAATTGGCAAAAGCTTTAGCAAATAGCTTTCCGAAACCCGATTTAATAATTGAGTTATCTTTAAATAGTAGTGTTGCAGCTCAACGTAAACAAAGGTTTTCGAAATACGAATGTGGTGCTAATGTTAATGCAGATAAGCATTCGTTTATCAGTTTTCAAGAGAAAACAACGCTTAAGCAAAGCTTTTTTACTACCAATAATTGGCAAACTATTACAAGTGATTTGCAAATAGAAGATACTTTTATAAAGGTATTAGCTCAGGTTGAAAGGTTGATTGAGGTTGATTGAGATTGATTGAGATTGATTGAGATTGATTGAGATTGAAAAAGATTAATTGAGATTGAAAAAGATTGAAAAAAAAGGATGAAAAATCAGCGTTCAAAACAAACAAACATACTATTAAATTAAAGATTTCTAGTTTTTTTATTCGTGTATTAGTGGCAAAAAAATAAGATAAAAATATTAAGTGTCAATCAAAAAAACTTAATTAAAAGATGAAAACTATACTATTAACAGGGCTTGATGGTTCAGGGAAAAGCACATTGCTTTCAAAAATATCACAGAAATTTAACGATGTAGAAGTTATATTACTGCCACATATTGATATTTCTAAATTACATGATGATGAAAAGCTAAAAAAAACAGCAATCTTTATAAATGATTTAAGCAAACAGGCTGACGTTAGTAAAGTTCCTCAGTTAAAGGCGATTGCATTATTCTCTTCAATGCTATTATACAAAAAAATATTTTCCGAAATTGATAAAACAAAAACAATAATTGTTGAGCGTCATCCTCTGATTGATACAAGTGTTTATGCAAAATTTTATGCCGAAAAGTTGTTTCCTGGTTCAATAAGTGATGAGGTATTAAACGAAATTGATATTAAATTTCCAGAAGAAATTAAATACATAATAGAGTTATTACCAAAAGGGTACCAGTCAGAAAATAATGTATCGAGTAAAACAATTGTAGAGTTTATTTACAAATATTTTCATACTGAAAAAAAAGATGGAATTGCTAATTTACAAGATTTATTTGGAGTGAATTTACCCGACAAAATTTATTTTTTAAGAGCAAAACCAGAAATTCTTTTTGAAAGAATTAAGACTAGGAAAGTTCTTGAAGCACATGAAAATGTTGAGGTCTTTAGAAAACTTGATGCAGTATATTCTGATATTTTTATTGAATTAAAAACTAAGCAAGCTAATTTAGTAGAAGAAATTGATGCAAATGAAATTTCAAACCTTAACACGTTTTTTGATAATTTGAATTTTTAGTATGATTGAAATAAAAACATCAAAAATAAAGAAAAGCTTGTTCCTCATTTTTGGGACAATTTCGTTAGTATTGGCTTATATCGGCGTAATAATGCCGGGTATCCCTGGTATTCCGTTTATTTTATTAACAGCATGGTTTTACGTTCGTAGTTCAGATAAAATGTATAATTGGATTCTAAACCACAAGATTTTTGGCAAGCTATTAAATAAATTTTCGCAAAAAGAAACCGTTCCTTTAGGTTTTAAAATATTTGTAGTATCACAACTTTGGGTTTCGGTTACTGTAACTTTAATTTGGTTTGTTCACAATATTTATTTTCAAATTCCAATAGTTATTATAGGAATAATCGCAAGTATTGTAGTTTTTAGAATGAAGAAAACTAAATTTTAATTTTAAAAAAAAAGATAGATTAAGATTGAGAAAGATTTATTGAGATTGATTAATATTGAAAAAAAAGATGATAAAATCAACCTTGAGTCCACTCCAAAAAGTCTAAATTTTCAGAACTCTTTTAGAATTGCGTAGAA
>JAOZLS010000256.1:0-1001 GCA_029934705.1 Bacteroidales bacterium
ACAAAATTTAAAAAATGGATGATTGATGTTACAAATCAGTTTGTAGGAACAAGTCCGCTGCCTGATATGAGTGCAAATCCTGAAGAATTTAGAATGGAAGAAAAATCTCCTTCATATTATATTTTACATATTCAAATTACAAAACGCTTTAGAAACCTTGATATTTACGCAGGGGCAGAGAATTTAACTAATTATAAACAAGAAAACTTGATTATTGATGCCGAAAATCCTTTTGGAAACAACTTTGATGCCTCAATGATATGGGGTCCCGTTGATGGAAGACGCTTTTTTGTAGGATTAAGATTTAAAATTAATTAACATAAATACACTAAATATTTTTACACTAAAATTTCATTAAAATGAAAACAATTAAAAAATTATCAATCGTAGCAATACTATTTTTTGCTTTTACAATTACATTAAATGCACAAGATATTAAGTATGCTAAAATTAAAACATCGGCACAGTCGGAACTTTGCAAAACAACAATTCAGAATTATTTAGCTTATGAAAAAGGCGTAAAAGATGTTGAATTAGACCTGAAAACAAAAGTTGTAACAGTAAAATACTCTTCAAAAAAGACAAATGAAGATAATTTATGTGCTGCAATTACAAAATTAGGTTACGATGCAAATGGACAAAAAGCAAATAAAGAAGCTTATGATAAGTTACCTGCTAAATGTAAAAAACCAGTACAGAAAGAAGGTTGCGGAAGCAGTAGTTATAGATGTGGACATAGCTGTGGTGGAAGTAAGTAAAAACGCAATAAAATAAAGTAAAATTAGTTTGCAGGGTTATGTATAAATAATCCTGCTTCTTTTTTATAATGTGGTATTAAACAAATCAAAATGATATTAATACAAAATAAATAAGTTTTTTTGTGCAACTTGCCAAAAATTAATTATCATATAATTATTAAATATTATCCAATTATAAATTAATAAACAGATGAAAAACATAAAAATATTATTGATTTTATTTTTTGCTATGGTTCTTTTTGT
>JAOZLS010000256.1:1011-6127 GCA_029934705.1 Bacteroidales bacterium
TACAAATGCTCAGTCCTGGACAAAAAATCTTACAAAATCAACAGAGAATTTAACATTATTTGATTACCAAAAGGCATTTAACGATTATTGGACTCCTTTTAATGTAAAAGATGCGAAATATATTGGTAAAAATGGCGAAATTAAAAAAGCAGCAGGATGGAAACAGTTTAAACGTTGGGAATATTTTTGGTCTTCAAGAGTAAATCCGATTACAGGTGAATTTCCTAAAACTTCGGCCTCCGAAGAGTATAATAAGCATATAGCAGAATATGGAGCTTACCCCAATGATGCAGGAAATTGGCAAACTATGGGAACAAACTCTTCTGCTGGAGGTTATGCTGGTATTGGACGTGTTGGAACTGTAGAATTTCACCCAACTAATGATAATATTTTTTGGATTGGAGCACCAGCTGGTGGATTATGGGTAACTGAAGATGCTGGTATTACATGGACTGTACTAACCGACAATAACGATGTGTTAGGTGTTAGTGCAATTGTAATTCCTTCGGACTATGAAACCTCGTCAACAATATATATTGGAACTGGCGATAGAGATGCTAACGATAACAGCTCAGTTGGTGTATTAAAATCGACAAATTCTGGAGCTACATGGAATTCAACAGGATTAAGTTTTTTACCATCGCAAGGCGAAACGGTTAATGCAATGTTATTAGAACCAGCAAATGACAATTCAATTTTTGCTGCTACATCCGATGGTTTATATTTTACTGATGACGCAGCTGTTAGTTGGACTAAAATAGCAACCTACCAATTTATTGATTTAGAGTTTAAACCTGGTAATACACAAATAATATATGGATCAACTAGAAATGGTCAAGTATATACTTCTAATGATTATGGGCTAAGTTGGTCTTTAACATTTTCGGCATCAGCAAGTAATCGTATCGAAATGGCTGTAACTGCCAATAATCCAGATATTGTTTACGTTCTAGCCTCTAATAGTTCAAATGGTTTAGAGGGAATTTATAAAAGTGAAGATAGTGGAACTACTTTTGATTTAGTTTTTAACTCGCTTAGCTTATTAAATTGGAGTACCGATGGTAATGGCGAGAATAATGGGCAGGCATGGTACGACCTTGCTTTGGCTGCTGACCCAAACAATGCTGACATTTTATATTGTGGTGGCGTAAATACGTGGAAATCTGAAGACGGAGGAGTTTCATGGTCGCTTGCAAACCATTGGTATGGCGGAGGCGGAGTTCAAGACGTTCATGCCGATAAACACTTTTTTAAATATAGAAATAATACATCAGAACTATTTGAATGTAATGATGGCGGACTTTATAGCACTACAAATGGTAATTCATGGGTTGATTTATCAAATGGTTTAGTTATTAGTCAAATGTATGGACATAGCACAGCACAAACAGCTCCAGACATTACAATTACTGGTTTACAAGATAATGGAACAAAAATGAGAGCAGTAGGTGTTTGGTACGATGTATTAGGTGGCGACGGAATGAAATGTATTGTTGATTATACAGATTATAACATTCAATATGGAAGCTTATATTATGGTCAGATTCATAGGACAACTGATATTTGGTCAAACGGCACTGAAATTTCGGCAAATATTCCTGGAGGAGCAGCAGGAGCATGGGTTACTCCTTATGTATTAGATCCAAACGACCACAATACTATTTACGTAGGATATTCTGAAATATGGAAGTCTGAAGATAAAGGGAATACATTTACTTCGATAGGAAATGCAGGTGGAATGCTAAAATGTATAGCAGTTGCTCCTTCTAATTCACAAGTAATTTATGCATCTACAGGGGGCAGCTTAAATAAAACAATAAATGGTGGGCAAAATTGGGTAAGTATTACAACAAGCTTGCCTACTTCTTCTTCAATAAATAATATTATTATAAAAAGTAATAACTCAAATGTTGCCTGGGTCGTTTTTGGAACATATAATGATGAAGGAGTTTATAGAACTGATGACGGTGGTGCTACTTGGACTAATATTTCAGATGGTTTACCTCAAATCCCTATAAATTGTATTGTCGAAAATAAATTTGTTTCTCATGAAGAACAATTATACGTAGGTACTGATTTTGGCGTATTTATTAAAGAAGGTAATGCAGATTGGACATTGTTTAGCCAAGGTTTACCAAATGTTGTAGTATCGGAATTGGATATTTATTATAATTATAACAGCCCTTTTGATAGCAGGCTAAGAGCTTCGACTTATGGTCGTGGATTATGGGAAACAGATTTACAAATGTCGCCTAATTTTACTCCATACATTACAACTTTAGGTTTTACAGATGTTGAAATTAATTCGGCTAGTTTAACAGGTGAAATAACAAACACTTTTGGTTTTGATATTATTGAAAGTGGAATTATTTTTAGTACAAATCCTAGTTTTAATGATGCAGAAACTTTTACCGTTCAAACAAACCCACTAGTAACAGAAGGAGAATATACAATAACTGCAACCGATTTACTTGGCAGTACTACATACTATTATAGAGCCTATGCCATTAATGAAAATGGAACAGGACTAGGAGGAATTTCGGAATTTACTACAACTTGCACAACATTAAATACTTTTCCATATACTGAGGATTTTGAAAATTCAGGACAAATGCCAAATTGTTGGAGCGAAGAATTTGTTCTGGGCGACAATAATAATTGGACATTTACAGCTGGTATTGGCGAAGGAACTTTTCCCGAAGCTCATTCTGGTTCATACAACGCATTGTTTAGAGACTCGGATTTAGAAGATGATAAAGTTATGCTTATTATGCCAGTTATGGATTTATCTTCATTAACATCAGCACGTTTAAGCTTTTGGCACGCACAAATTTCACTATTTTCTTATATTGATGAATTAAAAGTTCTTTATAAAACCTCGGCTTCAAGTAGCTGGACAGAAATAGCAACTTATTCAATGGCAGAGTTAGAATGGACATACAAAGCGGTTTCTTTACCTAATATTTCAGAGGAATATTATATTGCTTTTGAAGGAAATGCCCTTAACGGAAGAGGAATTTGTATTGATGATGTTACTGTTGAACTTAGCAATGATGTTGATGATATTGAAAGTAATAATGTTTATATATTCCCAAATCCATCAAAAGGAGTATTTACAATTTCTTCTTCTAAAGTAAATATTTCTTTTATAGAAATAACAAATATTACAGGTCAAGTAATTTACCACAAAACTGATTTTTTAAATGAAATAGTAGATTTATCGAGCCATGCAGATGGTGTTTATTTCATGAAAATTGTAAAAGAAAACATTACTACAACACAAAAAATTATTATAGAAAAATAGATAACAATCATAAAAATTATTAAAAAGACATTCTTAAATAAGGGTGTCTTTTTTTATTTATTAGTATGAATTATTAAAATTAAGCTTTTTGTCGTAACTTGGTTTTTATATCATTATTTTTGAATAAATTTAAACGAATATAAAAAAAATACAAACGAATATAAAATTCAATCTATCAAATATTTAACTAGAGTAATAATACTAAATTACTATCGTTACTTTACATATACTAAAATACTGTTATAATTATGAATTTAAAACGTTTCTTTTCTGCCTGTTCTTATTAAAAAAAATATTCCGTAACAAGTTCGGAACAGGTAATGCAAGATTTTTTGAACAAAAACAAACAAAAAATAATTCATTCTAAAAATCACAATTATAACAGCAATTCAGTATATACTAAACCAATTAAATTATTTAAAATCTAAAAAAATGAAAAAGTTAAGCTTAATTATTATTGCATTAATCGTAGTAATTTCTTCCTGTAAAGAAAAAATTACAGTAACCGACCTTAATATTACTGATAATATTACGGCAAGTACAGTTTGGACAGCTGACAATGTTTACATTGTTGACGGATTAATTTCTGTTACAGATAACCAAGTTCTAACAATTATGCCCGGAACAGTTGTAAAATTCACCGAAGGCTCAGAGTTTGATATTGGAAATGGAGATTATGGGACAATTAAAGCGATTGGAACAGCAGAAGAGCCTATTGTTTTTACATCGGCAGCAGCAATTCCTCAAAAAGGCGATTGGAACGGATTTTGGCTATACGACGGAGCTAACTCTTGTGATTTTGCCTACTGTGTTTTTGAGTATGGCGGAGGATACTCTGAAGAACAGGGCGTTATGAATTTAAGAGGAACAGAAGCATCTTTTAATTTTTGCACATTTACACAAAGTGGAGGTTATGGAATAGAGCTTAGAGATTGTGGTTTTACACTATTTACAAATAATATTATTAGCGACAATTTTAATTATGAAATTAAAATGAATGCTGGCTACGTTCACACTTTAGGGACAAATAATATATATGACGGAAAATCAATACTTGTAGCAGGTGGATATTTAGATGTTCCTGGAACATTTGTATGGACAAACCAAGGAGTTCCTTATTTTGTAACTGAAACAATGAATATAGGTTCAACAGCAGGAACAACACTTAGTTTAAATGCTGGAATTATCTTAAAAATGGGGAAAGATACAGAAATAGGAGTTGGATATAGCGACAATTTTGGCTCTATTGTAGCACAAGGTACATCAGACAATCCTATTATTATAACTTCAGGCTCAGCTTTCCCTGCAAAAGGTGACTGGTATGGCATTTGGTTATATGAAAGTACAATGCCTGGTACTATTTTTAATAATTGCGAAATTTCTTATGGTGGGGGATATAGCAATGGAGGTAATATTGTTTTAAGACAGGATATTGGAAACAATGTAACCGTATCAAACTCTACAATATCATACTCAGAGGAATATGGTATTTACAAAAACATTGAAAGTGGTGGAAATCCTACATTATCAAACATTACATATATTGATAACACTTTAGGCGATACAAATTTCTAAATTTTTAATTAGTCTAAAAAACATTTTATAAAACGGTGGTTAGAAGAAAAAATCTTTTAACCACCTTTTTTAGTTTTCGCAAAACAAAATAAGCTTTGCGTAATTCATTGAGATATTATACTTTTGATGAAGAAATAATATGTAGTTATAATCTGAATAAATGCGATTGTTGTGTTTATATGGATGTTAGAGCTCATTCAAAAGAATAATACAACTCATTTATTTGTAAATGTGAGT
>JAOZLS010000257.1 GCA_029934705.1 Bacteroidales bacterium
TTAAATTTATAAATAACTCTAATTCAAAAAAAGTTATTACCTTTAAAAGAAAAACGGATAATAATACAATTTTGGTAATTATGAATTTATCAAAAGAGGATGCCAAGTTTAATTTTATGGAAAAAGATTTTGAAAAAACTTATGTCGATTATTTTTCAGGAGAAGTTAGGAAAATAAAGCCACACGAAAATTATAATTTAAAAGCTTGGGAGTATCAAATATTAATTTTGAAGTAAAAAAATCATGACATATAAAATTTCAGAAATAAACGCTAAAACAAAACAATTTGCTAAAAAAGCCATTGTTTTATTACTCATTTTTGTATCAAATTCAGCTTTTTCTCAAGAATTTGAAATAAATAGAGTTGAACCACCAAATTGGTGGGTAGGAATGAATAATTCCGAACTCCAAATTATGGTTTATGGAAAAAATATTGGTAATACAATTGTTGAAATTAAATCGGATAAAGTGCGTTTGGTTAAAACACATACAACCGATAATCCAAACTATATTTTTATCGATATTAAAGTGCTTTACGGTGCAAAATCTGGCTTTTTTCAAATAAATTTTATTGATAAATATAGAATAGTTCAGAAATATAAGTATGAATTAAAAGAAAGAAAAAATAGAGAAAGAGGTTTTTCGCAAGAAGATGTAGTATATTTAATAATGCCTGATAGGTTTGCAAATGGAATTAGAGAAAATGATAATTCTGATTTAATGCTTGAAAAAGCGGATAGAAATAATCCTAATGGCAGACATGGTGGCGATATTCAAGGAATAATTAATAAACTTGATTATGTTAGTGGCTTGGGAATGACTGCTTTATGGCTTAATCCTGTACTCGAAAATAATATGCCAGAGTATTCTTATCATGGCTATTCAATTACCGATTTTTATAAGGTTGACCCTAGACATGGTTCAAACGAAGATTATAAAAGACTTTCGCAGGAATGTCATAAAAGAGATTTAAAACTTATTATGGACATGATTTTTAATCATTGTGGGAGTAATCATTGGTTTATAAAAGACTTACCATCAAAAGATTGGCTTAATAATGATGCAAGCTTCAATACAAATTATAGAGGAAGTGTTGTTGCCGATCCACATACATCTGAGTATGATAAAAATAAGATGACAGCTGGCTGGTTTGTTTCTACAATGCCCGATTTAAATCAGCATAACCCATTGCTAGCAAAATATCTTATTCAGAATAGTATTTGGTGGGTTCAATATGCCGATTTAGATGGAATTAGAATGGATACACAGCCCTACCCATATAAAGATTTTATGGCAACTTGGGCAAAAACTGTTCGTACTGAATATCCAAATATTACACTTTTAGGCGAAACTTGGTTGCAGAAAGTTCCATTTACAGCATACTTTCAAAGTAAAAGCCCAGTATCTGGCGACTACGACTCGCATTTGAATAGTGTTACCGATTTTCCTCTGTATTATGCACTAAATCAGGCATTCAATGAGAATGAAACATGGACGGATGGACTTTTTAAGCTGTATTATGTTTTTGCTCAAGATTTTTTATATGCCGACGCTTCACAAATTGTAACATTTGTTGATAATCACGATTTAAACAGATATTTTACAGCAGTTGGCGAGGATATGAATAAGTACAAAATGGGTTTAGCCGTTTTACTTACTGCACGAGGTATTCCTGTTTTTTATTATGCCGATGAAATAGCAATGGCAGGTAACGAACACGACGGACATGGTTTTATTAGAAAAGATTTTCCTGGAGGTTGGGGAAATGATTCTACTTATTCTTTTGTTTCGCAGGGGCGTAATGCTTTGCAAAACGAAACATATAATTTTGTAAGTAAAATAGCAAATTGGCGAAAAACAAATGATGCAATTACTAAAGGAAAATTTCTTCATTTTATACCAGAAAATAATACTTATGTTTACTTTAGATATACCGAAAACTCAGCAGTAATGGTAATTCTAAATAATAATAATGATGAAGAGCGAACAATTGATTTAACTAGATTTCAAGAAATATTGAAAAAATATAAGTCTGGAAAAAATATTATTACTGATGAAAAAATAGATAAATTAGATAAAATTACGATAAATAAAAAGTCGGTAATGATAATTGAACTTGAAAAATAATTTATAATGAAAAAAATATTAATACTTTTTTACGCACTATTTGCAATTCAGCTTGTTAACGCACAGTTTGTTACAACAAATCCTGAATATCCAGTTTCAACACAATCTGTAATTATTACACTAAATGCTGTGGGAACTGGGCTCGAAGGCTATACAGGAGATGTTTATGCACACACAGGTGTTACAATTGAAGGAGCAGGGCAGTGGCAAAATGTAATTGGAAGTTGGGGTGTAAATACTTCTCAGCCTCTACTAACAAGAATTGCAACTGATTTGTATGAACTAGATATAACTCCTACAATTAACGATTTTTATAGTGTCGAAAGCGGCGATAATATTACTGAACTTTGTATGGTTTTTAGAAGTGCCGATGGCTCGTCTCAAACAACCGATACTTTTGTTGACGTTTATTCGCCATACTCAATTACTATTACAAGCCCCGATTCTACTACAATATATTCAATTGGCGAAAATGTTGATATTTCGGCAGTCGCTCTTTTTGCAAATTCAATGACCTTGTATGTTAATGATTTAGAAGTTGCTACTTCAAGCTCCGATAATATTTCGCATACAGTTGTAGCTGCAATTACTGGTAAAAATACTGTTAGAGTTGTAGCAACCGATGGATCAGAAACTCTAACCGATTCAACTTTCTTTTTTGTAAGAGAAGATAATATTATTTTAGATTTACCTTCTTCTAACTTAAAAGACGGGATAAACTATATTGATGAAACTACAGTAACGCTTGTGTTATATGCACCTTTTAAAGACTTTGTTTTTGTAAATGGAAGTTTTAACGACTGGAATTTATCACAAGAAAACCAAATGAATCAAACTCCAGACGGAAAAAGATATTGGATTACAATTTCTGGACTTACACCAGCTCAAGAGTATGCTTACCAGTATGTTATAGACGGAAGTTTAACCGTTGCCGATGCTTATTGCGATAAAGTTTTAGATCCGTGGAACGACCAATATATTTCCAGCGAAACTTATCCCGATTTAATGGATTATCCCGAAGGTAAAACCTCAGGAATAGTCTCTGTTTTTCAAACAAATCAAACTCCTTATACGTGGGAAAACACAAGTTTTGTTAAACCAGCAAAAGAAAATCTAGTAATTTACGAACTTCATATTAGAGATTTTGTTGAGGCTAGAAATTACCAAACAATGATTGATACCTTGTCATATTTAAAAAACTTAGGAGTCGATGCAATTGAACTTATGCCAATTAATGAGTTTGAAGGAAATAGTAGCTGGGGATATAATCCATCATTCCATTTTGCAGTTGACAAGGCTTATGGTACAAAAAATAAGTTGAAAGAATTTATTGATAGTTGCCACGTAAACGGAATTGCAGTTATTCTGGATATGGTTTTAAATCATTCCTACGGGCAATTACCGCTAGTGCAAATGTATTTTGACCCCGAAGCAGGAGAATGGGGGCAACCAGCAGCAAACAATCCTTGGTTTAACGAGGTTTCTCCAAACACATCTTACTCCTGGGGCTACGATTTTAATCATGAAAGTACCGACACTAAAACTTATGTAAAGCGAGTAACAAAGTATTGGTTAGAAGAATATAAATTTGATGGTTTCCGCTTCGATTTTACAAAAGGTTTTACAAATACTCCTGGCGAAGGTTGGGCTTACGACCAAGCTAGAATTGATATTTTAAAAGAATATGCCGATGATATTTGGAATACCGATGCCGATGCTTATGTTATTCTTGAACATTTTGCCGACAATTCCGAAGAAACAATATTATCCGATTATGGAATGATGATTTGGGGAAATGTTACCCATTCATACTCGCAAGCAGCAATGGGCTGGCCTACAGATTGGGATTTTTCGTGGGTTTCTTATGTTGAAAGAAATTGGACAAACCCAGGGCTTATAGGTTACATGGAAAGCCACGATGAAGAAAGAATGATGTTTAAAAACTTAGAAAGTGGTAACTCGTCGGGAGATTATGATGTGCAAAATACCGAAATTGCTTTGCAGAGAGTTGAACTTGCAGCTGCGTTTTTCTTTACTGTGCCAGGTCCTAAAATGATTTGGCAATTTGAAGAATTAGGCTACGATGTTAGTATAGATGACCCATGTAGAGTTTGCGAAAAACCATTTCATTGGGAATATTACACCGATATTTATAGGTTTAAATTATATTCCGTTTTTAAAGAATTAATTAAACTTAGAAAAGAAAATGAAGTTTTTGCAACCAATAATTTTACAATGCACGACGGACCAATTAAGCAAATTGTATTAGAACATGCAACTGGCGATGCTGTTGTTTATGGTAATTTTGCTGTTTCAACAACTTCTACTTCACCAAAATTTACACATTCTGGTATGTGGTACGATTATTTTTCGGGTGCCGAGTATAATATTCAAAATACCGATACTGTTTTTTCATTATCGGCAGGCGAATATAAAATTTTTACCGATTTTAAACTCGATGCACCTCTAATTCAAACAGCACCAATAGCCTTAAATGTTTTAGTAGAAGGAAATTTAGCAATAGCCGACACCGCTTATGGAACTTATACATTTTACGATGCAAACGATGATTTAGAAGCAACAAGTAAATTTCAGTGGTATAAAGCAACAGCCGAAAATGGTTCAGGCTCAACTATTATTGAAGGAGCCGAGGATATAAATTATTTAATTGAAAAAGCAGATTATGGTGCATATTTAATGCTAGAAGTAACTCCTGTATCAAATTCCGCCTTTTTTACCGAAGGTATAGCTGTTCGTAGTGCATGGGCAGGACCAATTGCTTATGGCGAAATAGGAGGCGAACCTAGTTTATACCCAAATCCTGCCGAGCATAAATTATTTATAACTAACCTATCAACATATTCCGAAATTGATGTTATTGATATAAGTGGAAAAGTTATAGAAACAATTATATTATCTGACCAAAAAAACTATGAATTAACAATTTCTGAACTCCCTCGAGGCTTATATTTTATTAGAATTGGAGGAAAAGAAGAATATTTTATAACTAAATTTGTAAAATACTAGTAGTGCAACTTTCCAAGTTGCAGGACTAAAAAAGCAGTAAATTTGAAAATACTAAAAATGATTAGCAATGGCATTTATGCCGTTGTTGTGTTTCATGTAAAACGTAAAATTCCCCAACCAATAATTCAGAAAACATAATAAATATTTGTAAACATGTAACTTTTTCGTTACCTTTGTCGTGTGAGAGAAATAGATATTACTCAAGAATGTTTAGATTTTATTGACAGCCAACCAGAAAGAGTTACTGAAAAATTTCTTCAAATCATAGAAGTTATGGGAGAAATTAAGATTGTTAATTCTAACTTCGTTAAGAAAATATTGACGACACATTTTTATGAGTTGCGAATAAAAGCTGGTAATGAATACAGAATTATTATGTTTGCAATTGACCACCTGAATTTTGCAGAATGCACAAAAGTTGTTTGTCTAAACGGTTTTCATAAAAAATCAAATAAAGATTATAAAAAAGCAATTAATCAAGCAGATAAAATATTAGAGGATTATCTAAAATAAAAAATATTGTCATGGGAAAAATAATTAAAGCAAGCGAACTTTTAGAAAATAGATATGGTAAATCTGGCTCAAAATCACGTGAAAATTTTCGTGATAAAGCATTTTCTTATTATTTTGGAGAGATTATAAAAAATCGTAGAAAAGAATTAAATATGAGCCAAGCGAAATTAGCAGAAATTGTTGGAAAAAAACGACCATATATTTCAAGAATTGAAAATGGCGAAGATTTGCGAATGTCAAATTTCATGTTGATAACAAATGCTCTTAATTTATCATTTCAATTATCAACGAAGTAGAACACGAAAACACAACAAATGTATAAAAAAAATAAGGGCAAATTACAAAACCGAAAAGTAGCAACAAGTAATAAACACCGCAAAATCTTTGCGATTTTGCTTTTATAAATAATTTAAGAGGTCAAAAACCCAAAAATTTTGC
>JAOZLS010000258.1 GCA_029934705.1 Bacteroidales bacterium
AAACTGTTTTTTGTTAATTTAAAAATACTTAATTAGAATACTTTAGTTTTTTTTTAATTATCGTTTATAATCCCCCTAACCCCCTTTAAAAGGGAGAATTATTTTATTATCGTTTTTTTTCATTTATAATAAGTTTTACTCATTTTGTAATCTTATATTTTATAAAACGTCTTAATTCCCCCTTTTAAGGGGGCTAGGGGGATTTTACCGACTAACCAAAGGCAAATTATTAATTTCATAACACAAAACTGTTTTTTGTTAATTTAAAAATACTTAATTAGAATACTTTAGTTTTTTTTTAATTATCGTTTATAATCCCCCTAACCCCCTTTAAAAGGGAGAATTATTTTATTATCGTTTTTTTTCATTTATAATAAGTTTTACTCATTTTGTAATCTTATATTTTATAAAACGTCTTAATTCCCCCTTTTAAAGGGGGGGAGGGAGATTTTTTGTGGACTAAGGCATATTTGCTGTATATTAGTAGTAACTTTGCTAAAGCTGGGCTTAGTACTAAATATCAACTTAAATTAAACACATTAAAGAGATGAAAAAACTATTAATAATTATATTTAGTATTACGTACTTACTTATTACTGTAAATGCTCAGACAAGCGATAAAACCCTCACAAATGCATGGCTAGAATTTGGCTCAATAAGTTTTGTTCCTACCGATGAGGAATCTGGAGTTGGTATAGATGTAGTATTCAAATATCAAAGAAACAAATTGCTATCAAGCCTTCAATATCACAACTATATTGATAGAGAATTAGCACATGGTGGTTTTGAGTTATTTACAAGAAGCAATAACTACCATGCAATTAACCTTACAGCAGGAGTTACTAATAAGAAATGTAAACATGGGCATGTTTCTATTTCAACTGGCTTAGGTATTTTTGGTGGAACGTATAATAATGGAAGTAAGTTTACAACTATAGGCATACCAATTGAAGCGGCTGCAAGTATAAATATTTTACCGTTTTTAGGGGTTAACATGAAGCTTTTTACCAATATTAATAAAGAACATTCGCTATTTGGTTTCGGAATGGATATACAGCTTGGTAAACTAAGAAAAGTTAAACTACTAAAAATTTAATTTTTTAGTAGTTTAACTTTATATGTTGAAATTTTATAAAAGGTGCTTTACTCGTGATGTCAGGTGGAAAACTCCTGACATGCGCAAATAACTTTTGGCGATAAAATATTTGCATAAATTGGCTGATTCTTTTTTTTATAAGAAAATTAAATTTATCCCTTTAACATACTGTATTATTCTTCCAATTATTTATAGTCTTAACTTAAACTGTGCAATTGAAATAGTTTGGTTTACTACAGTAATAATTATATTAGCTTATATTTTTGAGTTTCTTTTTATAAAAAATCAAAGAAGTCGGTAGAAGATGATTTATATACACCTTAACTATTTTATGTAATTTGTTATATTGGACTTCAATAAACTCATAATAAAGCACAGAAACGAAGAATTTTCAACAAAAAACACCTCATTTCATAAAATCTGAAATGAGGTGTTTTTATATTGTAATGATTTTAGAAAATTTACACAGTCATTATTTCTGCTTCTTTCTTTTCTACTATTACATCAATTTTTTTAATATAATCGTCTGTATGCTTTTGAACTATATCATCGGCACGTTTTTGCTCATCTTCAGATAGTCCATCATCTTTTAGCTTTTTTATACCATCAATAGCTTCTCTTCTAGAGTTTCTGATACTAATTTTACAAGTTTCTCCTTCAGCTTTAACTACTTTTGTTAAATCCCTACGCCTTTCTTCAGTTAATGCCGGAACACTTATTCTAATAAGTTCTCCATTATTCATTGGGTTAAATCCCAAGTTTGCTTTTAAAATTTCTTTTTCAATAGGCTCAATCATAACCTTTTCCCATGGCTGAATAACTATTGTTTGTGCATCTTGAGTTCCTACATTAGCTATTTGAGATAAAGGGGTTATACTTCCGTAATAATCAACTTTTATTCCGTCTAACATGTGGGGGTTTGCTTTTCCTGCACGTAATTTAACTAATTCTGCCTCTAAATGATTGATAGCATCTTGCATACCTTCATTCATAACATCTAATTGCATTTGCACATCTTCATTCATGTTGCTCGATTTTTATGAGTTTGTACAAATTTATAAAAAAAAATAGTACTTGCAAAGTAAAACTTATATAAGTTATAGTTTATGCACTAAATATAAGATTCTAGCTTACATAAACAAAATAAACACATTTTTTCATCTGTACTAGAAGATAAATAACGCGTTTTTTGTCTTGGATGAAAGATAAAAAAGAAGATATGAAAAAGGGCTAAGTTTTAAGCTTTGCCCTTTATTATTATCACTATTCAGTTCTTATTTGTTTTCAATACTTTTTTCTAAATAATTAAAGATAGAATCAAAAATTAATTTTCCATCTGTATTTTTCAGGATACCTTCTGAAGCACGCTCTGGATGAGGCATCATTCCAAATACATTTTTATTTTTGTTACAAACTCCTGCAATATTCTCGAGCGAACCATTAGGGTTTGCTTCTTCTGTAACATTAGAATTTTCGTCGCAATAATGAAAAAGAATTTGATTATTCTGTTTCATTTCATCTAAAACATTTTTATCTGCATAATATTTACCTTCGCCATGTGCAATGGGTATTTTCAAAGCTTTGCCATTGTCTATTGCATTATTTACTGCCGAATTATTACCCGATGATTTTATGTAAATATTTTTACAAATAAACTTTTGGTTTGTATTGTGAAGTAATGCTCCTGGCAAAAGCCCCGACTCACATAATATTTGAAAACCGTTGCATACACCAAAAACAAAACCACCTTTGTTGGCGAATGCTATTACTTCTTTCATTATTGGCGAGTACCTCGCAATTGCTCCTGAACGTAAATAATCGCCAAAAGAGAAACCTCCTGGCAAAAATATTCCATCTACGTTTTGTAAATCATGATCTTTATGCCACAATTCAACTACTTCGTGTTTCATTACGTTTGAAAGAACATGTATCATGTCTTTATCACAATTAGAACCTGGGAAAATAACTACTCCTAATTTCATTTTTAGTTTTTTTTAGTGAAATTTGTATTAGATAAATGGTATTTTTATTCCTGTTTGCATAAAAATTATATATAAAAGCAAAGTGTCAAAAATTATTTCCAAAAGTATTCTTCTTCTTTTTAAATTAAAAAAGAAAGTAATTGGCAGTGTAAAGGATAAAAGTACAAACAAAATTGCTCCTCTATTTTGTGTTGCTGCAAAAATAAAAATAACTATTGATATAATAAATATCCAATTATAAATTTTATAATACTCTCGTTCATTAATACTCATTGATGCGAATTTTCCAATAATTGAAAAACCTCCTATCAACACAGCAAAACTCATTGTAGCAATAAACAAATACAACTCATTATTAAATAAGTAGCTTGTATTGTTAGTAAAAAGCAACTCGCTTACAATAAATAAGCTGTCTAACTTGCTTAAAACAAGAAACTCTACTGCAAAAAACAAGAAGTATGGTGTAACAAGTCCAATCATAGCTGTTATCCATTCACGAATAATAATTCGTCTTAAAATTATTAATGTTGCAAAAAGTATAATAGCAAAAAGTATTAGATTTAACCAGAAAAAAGAGCCTACTGCAATAAAAAATCCAGCATTAAAAAACTGAAACACTGAGTTTTGTCGTTTAGCAGTTGAAAACAATGTGTGTATTGCTAATATAAAGAAAACTTCGCTAATTAATACTGGCAAAAACTCGTAAGGCTGCATATATGCTCCTGTAACAAACAAAAAGATAAAGCCATGAAAGTAGTTTCTTTTGTCAAGACACAAGAATTTATTTCCTAAATTAATAAACATAAATGTTAATAAAATTAACAATAATGTTGAAATAATTGTTGCATAAACAAGTGAGTTATCTCCTTCTATAAATTTGAAAATAAAGTTTGAAAGGACTGTTGTATTTTGCGGTAATTCATAAATAAAGCCTGCATAAAATACCTTAATACTAAATAATATTGCAATTATTGGTATTAAAATTAAAATTGTTGGATTATTTTTATTGAAAAATCTAAGCATTATTTTTTATTAAATCAAAACCTATATCTTTTCTGTAATATTTTTTGTCAAAAGTAATTTTTTCGGCATTAATAAACGATTTTCTTAAAGCTTCTTTAATATTTTTACCAAAAGAAGTTACTGCAATTACTCTACCGCCAGATGTTAGAGTTTTTTTATTCTCAATAGTAGTTCCTGCATGAAATACAATACTGTCTGTAATATTTTCTATATTAAAAATTTCTTTACCTTTTTCGTAATTTTCAGGGTAACCACCCGAAACAAGCATTATTGTTGCTGCAGCATCCTCTTCAATTTCAACTGTTATTGTGTTTAATTTATTATTGGCAGTTGCTGTAAATAGCTCTAATACATCAGATTTTATTCTAGGAAAAACGACCTCGGTTTCTGGGTCACCCATTCTTACATTATATTCAATAACATAAGGTTCGTCTTCAACACTCATTAACCCTATGAATAAGAAGCCTTTATAATCGATATTATCTGAGATTAAACCTTGTATTGTAGGAATTATTATTCGTTTTTCTACTTTTTGCATAAAAGTTTTATCGGCAAAATATACTGGAGATACCGCTCCCATTCCTCCGGTATTAAGTCCTGTATCGCCCTCTCCTATTCGTTTATAGTCTTTGGCTTCAGGAAGAATTTGATAGTTTGTACCATCAGTAATTACGAATACCGATACTTCTATTCCTTTTAAAAACTCTTCGATGACCACCTTATCGCCAGCTTCGCCGAATTTGCCGTTTAGCATTTCATCTAAAATACTTTTGGCATCGTCTAATTTTTCTGGAATAACAACACCTTTTCCTGCAGCTAAGCCATCGGCTTTTAAAACATAAGGCGATTTAAGGGAATTTAAAAATTCTTTTCCTTCTAAAAGTGTTTCTTTTGTAAATGTTTTGTAGCGTGCTGTAGGAATATTATGCTTTATCATAAATTCTTTTGCAAAATCTTTACTACTTTCAAGCATTGCTCCTTTTTTTGATGGACCAATAACTTTTATATGTCTTAAGGATTCACTATTATTAAAGAAATCGTAAATACCTTCGGCCAAAGGCTGCTCGGGTCCAGGAATAATTATTTGAACTTTATTTTGAATCGCAAATTTTGCTAATTCTTCAAAATTACTAATTTTAATATTTACGTTTTCAGCTACTTGTGCTGTTCCAGGGTTTCCTGGTATAACGTATAGTTTTTCAATTTTAGGACTTTGAGATATTTTTAATGCTATTGCATGTTCTCGTCCTCCAGAACCTAGTATAATAATGTTCATCTGTTTTTGTTGCAAAAATATACTAAAATGTATCAAAAAAAAATCCTTTTCAATGAAAAGGATTATTTTTTTTAGCTTTTATCAGCAGCCCACTTTCTAATTTCGGTTCTAAACCATTTGTCAGCTTCGTCTGTCCACTTATAATTATCTCTAACATAAGCCATAGTATTTTTTTCAATATCGGTATATGAATTTCCGTCTTTTACTTTTGCTAATAAATCTTCTGCATCTTCTAAAGATATGCGTCCATCGCCTCTTCCTGCAACAGCTGTATCAGCAGCTTCTAAAAGCTCTTTATCATACTTTACTCCATCAATTTCTTTGTAATAACTCATTTTTTTCTTTTTTTAGGTTTAAAAAAATTTCATTAACCAAATATATAAATATTTATTCTAAAATAAAATCTTCTTATCAAAACTATTGAAAATATGGATAACATAAATTTTTAACTTCTTGCAGTTCAACAACTACAGTTCCAATAATAATATCGGCTTTTACTTTTACAGGAATTTTGTTTTTATCGTTGCTTACCCACACAATAATTTCTCCATTAGAACCAAACATTGAACCATTGGGAAGTACGGAACTAAACTTATAGCAATCTATTTTTTTTCCATCAAACTTTGCTGTTTCAAAACCTTCAAATACAGCTTCTAATTTGCTTATTACTACTTTACTAAGTTAAAACTTTCTGATTTTCAGCTTGTTTCTTATATT
>JAOZLS010000259.1 GCA_029934705.1 Bacteroidales bacterium
AACTCAGGACCCACGCCTTAAAAGGGCGTTGCTCTACCAACTGAGCTAAGAAGTCGTTTGCTTTAAAAGCGATGCAAAGGTAAAATCTATTTTTTCTTTTCCAAATTTTTTTAATGTTTTTTTTATCTTCTTTTATAGTTTTTTTTCCTCTATTAAACTAAAGTTCTAATTAGTAACTAAATAAAGATTAATTTATTTTTAAAGAAAAGTGGAAAAAGGGAGCCTGCATCTTGGGGATAGCATAATTATTAATTCAGACAGATCGACACAGGCTCAGGTTTTTGTTCTTGACTAATTTATTTAAAAAGAGTTCGTCTTTACATAACGTTACAAATGTAGTTTGAATAAATGAGAAACCATGTCGTAAACCTGCCACTGTTTTTTTTTATTTTTCAAATTTTTATATAAAGTTACACGTATAGTTATCAAAATAGCTAACACACAAACCTGATTCTAATATGAATATATAATACCAAATTAATTAATACACTATAGATTAAAATCTATATCATTGATGTTCAGCACATATTACAATTTTGACTTGATATAAGGGTAATTCTATTATATCAACTTATAGAGGTAAACAATGGCTGATTTAGCTTATACTTAAATGTCGTTATAATTGTGATTTAGTATAACGGAATAAAAAAAGGCACAATTACAAATAATTACTCTAAAAAACCAAGTCGTATGGCTATGCGAATTAACTCTGAGTTAGAATGAGCTCCAAAAGCAATTCTAAGCTGATTCAAGCCACGATCAATTGTCCTTTCCGACTTATTAATAAGCAACGACATTTGCTTAACTTTTTTTCCGTCGGCAAGTAAATTTAATATTTGTTCCTGAACAATAGAAATTTTTACTATTTTACTTTTATTTTGCTCTTCATTTTCTTCATTTAATAAATACTGTTGAAAATATTTTTTACCGCTCAACACTAGCTGAGTTGCAATTATTAAATCTGCTGCCATTTGGTTTTTAAAAATTATTCCGTCAACTCCCATTGATGAAATCTTTTTTAACAAACCTATTCTTCCACTTTCTGTTATTACAATAATCTTAATATCTGAGTCCAAAACTCTTACCTCCGATATAAAATCGATTCCCTCAAATTCAAAAGGCTTTAATCCTTCGTCCTTCGGCAGGGCTATATCCAAAATTATGCAGTCTATACTGCTATGTGTTACAATTTTTAGTGCTTCGGAATGATTTGTTGCTGAAAAGTAATTAAATTCAAAATCCTCTTTTGATAAAATAGTTCGAATTCCCTCGATAACAGCAAAATAATAATCAACAATTAATAAATTATACATATTTTATATATTATTTCTACTTTAGAAAGTTAGATTATGTTGATAAATAACAAGTTAAACTGTTTAATGGATGATTTTTAAAGTGTTTAGATATTAGTAATGAGCAACTAGAGAAAACAGTTAATTATTTGACTTTCTCCAATTAATATTTCTAAATACTAATATCTAAATACTTTTACTTAACTAATGCTTATTCTAGTTGTAATACTCAGTTACAACTGACTTCTTAACTTCGTAAAGCAGGAAGTATAATGTAAAATTATAACATTACCGATAGCTATTATAGTTCAAAAACACTACAATAATCAGCAGGTTTTTTTCGCGGTACAGTTTGATGAAAATATTCGCCACATTCCTTATCTAAATAATAATCTTTCCTATATTTCTCTATATTTTCAATAATATCTTTTAGCGAACTAAAGAAAAACATTAATTCTTCAGTTTTCATTGTTGGATGTATTGACATACGAACCCAGCCTGGTTTTTCGGTTAGGTCGCCGCTTTCAATATTACTTGTTATTCTATGTGATTCTTTTTTTTCTACATTTAATAAAAAATGCCCATAAGTACCTGCACACGAGCAACCTCCACGCACTTGAATTCCAAACAAATCGTTTAATAATTTAACTATTAAGTTATGATGTATTTCTTCAGAATAAAAAGAAAAAACACCCAATCTTTCTGTATGTTCTTCTGCTAGAAGTGTTACTCCTTCTATTTTACTAAATTCAGCAAATGCAATTTCGTTTAATTCGTGTTCTCTTTTTAGGATATTTTCAATACCCATTTTTTCTTTTAACTTAATTGTTAAAGCAGTTCGTATTACTTGTAAGAATGGTGGCGTGCCTCCGTCTTCTCTTGCTTCAATATCGGCAACATAAGCATATTCATTCCATCTGTTTGTCCATGCAACAGTTCCTCCGCCAGGATTGTCAGGTGTTAAATTTTTATATAATTTTCTGTTAAAAATAACGGTACCTGTGCTACCTGGTCCGCCAAGTGCTTTATGTGGTGAAAAGAAAATTGCATCTAAGTGTTGATTTATATTTTCAGGGTGCATATCAACTTTAATATATGGTGCCGATGCAGCAAAATCGACAAATGCAACTCCGCCATGCTTGTGCATAACTTCAGCTAACTCATAATATGGTGGTATAATTCCTGTAACGTTTGAGCCTGCACTAAATGAACCTATTTTTAATTTTCTATTCTTATATTTTTCTAATTCTTTGTCTAATTCAATTATTGAAACCCTTAATTTTTCATTAGGACTAAGCACAACCACATCGGCCATTGTTTCGAGCCACGAGGTCTGATTTGAATGATGTTCCATGTGAGTTATAAAAACAACTGGTCTGTCTTCATCATTAATTTCCGATTTGCAATATTTTTTTGATTGTTCGGGTACTTTTATTCCTAAAATACGTTGTAGTTTATTAACAACTCCTGTCATTCCTGAACCTGTGTTAATAATTATATCTTCGCTATTTGCATTTACATGGGCTTTTATAATATGCTGTGCTTGATGATAAAGATGTGTCATTGTCACGCCTGTTTCACTGGCTTCTGAGTGTGTATTAGCGACGTAAGGTCCTATTTCCTCTGCCATTTTTTTTTCAATTGGAGCATAAAGTCGTCCACTCGCAATCCAGTCGGCATAAATTATTCTTTTTTTTCCATAAGGACCTTCAAATTCGGTATTAATTCCTATAATGTTTTTTCTAAATTGTTCAAAATATTTTTCAGTATTACTCATAATTTGAATTATTATTATTTGAATTATTATTATTTGAATTATTATTTTAAAGGTAAAATTACATTTTTTTTAATTTATACAACAATTAATTTATTAATGTTTTTCAGTAGTATATACTTTTAAAATTGTTTTACATAGTAATCTAATTATTTTCTATTATCTACAATCACATTTTCAAGTAAAATTCTTTTGTTAAATTAATGTATTCTTCTGTATAAACATGCCTTTCTTCTGTTTCAATTATTAATTCTGTTTTCTTTATTTCCTTTTTTTCTTTAGAAAAGACAACAACTACTCGCTTAGCTTTTTTATTAAAATTTGGTTTTATTTCAATAACTTTTTCTGGAAATAGCTTATATTTATTACCAATAATAATAATTTTGCTTAAAGCTTCTATAGGAAAAATTAAATTTAAAGTTCCTTTATCTGTAAGTAATTTTTCTGAACCTTTAAAAATTTCGTCGAAAGGTAAATTTTCATTATGCCGAGCTATATTGCGCTGCTCTTTATCAGATTTATAAGATTTCTCGAAAAAAGGTGGATTACAAACTATTGTATCAAATTTTTCATCGATATTTTTCCAAAATTCAATAAAATCGATATTTATAGCAGTTATTTTATTCTGCCAAGGACTAATTTCTATATTTTCTAGTGTTTGATTATATGCATTAGACTCTATTTCTAATGCTGTAATTTTAGCATTAGATTTTTGGGCAGCCATCAAAGATATTAGCCCAGTCCCTGAGCCAATATCGAGTATCTTTTTTGATATAGAAAAATCAGTAATTGCTCCAAGTAAAACGCCGTCAACTCCAACTTTCATCGCAGCTTTGTCTTGCATTATTTTAAACTGCTTAAACTGAAAATAATTATTTGCCATAAAGTTTAGGTTGCAAGTTGCTAGTTACGAGTAGTCTATTTTACTTCTTTATTTAAAATTCTTAGTTTACTTCTTTTTAACACCTTTTTTCCACTTCTCCTTGCCAATACTATTACCTTTTTCGTCAAAAAACTCCCATTTACCAGATTTTAATCCGTTCTTATATTCTGCATTAATTTTAAGTTTTCCATTTGGGTAATAAAATATTGCCTCACCATCCGAGATTCCATCCTTATATAATATTTTTGCTTTTTGAGCTCCATTTGGGTAATATTCAAAATAATTTCCTACTATTTTATCTTCTTCAAAGGTAACTTCTGCCCTTGTTACTTTGGGGTTGGCATCATAAAAGAAAAAGGCTTCTCCTGTAATAATTCCTTTTTCATAATTTACAGAGTTTTGGATATTTCCAGTTTTGTAATATGTTTTCCATAAACCTTGTGGCATATTTTCAGATATTTTCCCTTCGTATTTTATTTTTTCACTTTCAGGGTAGTATTCAATATAAAAAGTATCTTCAGGAAAAGTGTTTTCTGCAAAAAAATACTTAAACGTTAATGAATCAACTTCGCTTCTAAATAGGGCTTCGGATGTTTCTTTTTCGAAAGTTTCAAGTTTGTCAGAGTTAAAGGCATCTGGGTTATGCTTTGCCATAAATAATGTATTAAACATATTGTCTTCGGATGTAAGTTGAAAACCTATTTGCGAAAAACTTAATATAAATTCTCTATTTTCTTTTATGCTTTCTCTATCGTCCCGGTTGCTATAATAGTATAAGTTTTCATATATCTTAGGAGTTCTAATAAATACTGTTAAGTTTGATTTTGCATTAAATTCATCTTTAAAATCTTCAAAATTAGAATCATGACTCAAAGTTGCTCCTATAATAAAGTCATCAATATTTGTTTTTAATGTTTCAATTGAATTACTAAATACAACATAATCCTCAATATAAGTAAAGTATGGTTTTTCCATATTTTTAAACATTTTTCCAAAAAACGGTTTGAAAAAGCCTTTTTTCTGTAACTGAAAAATCTCATAATTTTTATAAATCTCTTTTTCAAATTTTACAGGCGTTCTTCCTTTTATTCTTTTCAAAATATTATCTAAACCACGTTTGGCATTGGAAATATCGTTAGCTTTAAAAATAACTAATACATCTTCTAGTCGAGTATTTTTATTTGGGCGAAGTTTTGCAAATGATATTTCGGTGCCAATCCATGAGAAAAAATCATCTTGCATACTTATTTTCAAATATTTCTCAAGCAATTGTATATTATGCTCAATATCTTCCATATCCTGAGCATTACCTTCTTTATATTGATTTATCAAACTTGTATAAAAACTATTATAATTATCAAACGACATTGCAAAATACAAGGATGTTTGATTTGAGAGAATCTCCCACGAACTAAGTTTTCCAGGCTTAACATTAGCAAGGGCTTTTACGTAAGAGCCTAAAGAATCAATGTCTGTATATCCCTTAAAACTGAGCATGTCATCTTCTAAATTAATATCGAAAACTGAGTATCGTAATGAATTTGTAAGCATTTTTACACTTTCAGATTCTTCGGTTAAATATGACATTGTAAAAGGATTAACTTGGGAGTAATTTACAAACATTCTAAAAAGATTTTTGCCAGTAAGCTTTTCGGAAACAAGTTTTAAATTTTTATTATTTTGCCAATACAAATCGTCCTTTTGGTCAATTGCTTTTTCTATTAATGCTCCAGAAAAGCCTGCTAATAATAAATTATCCGATTTTAAAAGATAAATTATATCAAGAGGATTTTCTTCATCGGCAAGCTCAATAATAGTATATCCTTTATATTCTCGTTTAGAAACTTTAAAGCCATCAACAAAACCTAGAGCTTCTTTTAAGCCTCCTTTTAATATATTCGAAGATTTTTTCAAGTCAACAACAAATAAGAAATCCCAATCTTTTGCTGAAATCATGTGAATAGAAAGTGTTAAGTTTCTATCTTCAAGAATCATTTTAATAACCTTATTTTCTTTTAAATATTTGTTTAATGATTCAATATCAGAATTTAAATCATTAAAATACTTATTACCCTGCATATAAGCCCAAACTTCGCTATTACTTACTTCGGACCAAGCATTTGAAAGGTTTGATGTTTC
>JAOZLS010000037.1 GCA_029934705.1 Bacteroidales bacterium
TATCTCCTCTATAACCTCTTGCCTATTAAGTTTTAACAAGAACTTAATATTATTTATAATATTAAGCTTTTCTGCTAACATTTGTAAATTTTGGAGTTCAGGACCATTGCCTCCTATACGTAATTTTATTTTAAAACTATGTTTCTTAATCAATAAACTAAAAGCTTCTAACAAAATATCAAAACCTTTAACATAAAATAAATTTCCTAAACTAAAAAACGTAAAAGCCTCATTATCCGAGGATTTATGCATGTAAAAAAAATCTGAACTATCAATAGTATTAGGAATTGACATAATTTTATTTTTCACACTTGACTCAATATCAATTAGTTTATTATTTAAAGCTTGTGAAACAGTTGTTATATACGAAGCTGTTTTCAAAGCTTTGTTTATAAGAGGAATAAAACGATTTTTTAACATTGCTTTTGCCTCTGGTGTATTAAAAATAAAACGTGAACGATGCTCGGTAATAACATAAGGAACAGCATATTTGCTAAAAATAAGTTGAGCTACAGCCCCTGCCCACATTGCACTATGCACATGAATTAAATCTGGATGCCCATTTTTTTTTGCGTAAGCTTCATAATTTCTAAACCACGATTTAATAAATCTTTTTTCGTTTAAAATATTCAATTTTGGAATTCGATAAAAAACTGTAGTGTAAACATTTACATTTTCTGTTTTACTAAAAACATTTTGCGTGAAAATATCTTTTATACAAAATTGCTTTACCGATTTTTCTTGATTAACTAGAATATCAACATCAGCACCACTATTTGAGATACTTACAGATAATTCTTCGAAAAACCGACCACCTAAAGGTGGATACCAAGAAGGCAAAACAAGTATTTTCATTGGTTATTTTTTTTATTACTATAAGGCTTAACATCTGATTTTGAGACATGTAATATATATACAAACATAAATAAACCATATAAAAAGCCAACAGCAGAAAAAACTGATATTGAAACAAAATGGGTATATGAAAAAGTATAGGTTAAATATATTGCTAAAAACCTAAGGATTAGTAATATAAAATCAAATACTGACACTGTTTTCTGCTTATTTAAAACAATTAATACCCATGACAATGGGCTATTTAAGAATGCGATAAATAACCAAGGAATTAAAATCCGAGTATAAATACCTGCATTTCCCCAACCTTCGCCAAAAATAAATTGGAAAAAAAATGATGCTCCAAAAATAACTGCAAAAGGTACAAAACCGGTTAAAAATAGCCCCTTATATGTTTTCAGTACAGGTTTTATTAATTTTTTGCCTTTATTAACTATATCGGATGATGTTTTGTAAAAGACCTGCCCTACCGACTGTGCTAAAAGTCCCATCGGAGTCATTACCACACGATTAGCTAATCCGTAATATGCAGCAGGTTCTGGTCCATAAAATTTTGCTAAAAGTAATATTGGCAATTGATTAGACAAGGTATTTAAAGTTCCAATTAGAGTATTATAAATAGGGATTTCTCGATAACGGCGTAAAAGAACTCTTGATTTTTTTATTGATAGAAATTGTAAATTAAAAGCCAAACTCCTAAACGAAAGTATAAAAATATGTAAAAAAGCCATAAACTGACCAGCAAGCACACCTAATATAAGACCATTTTGCCCTACCATTGTATATCTCAATAAAACCTGTGAAGTTCCTGTAACAGAAGACTTACTAATTTTCGAAAATGAAATATCCTTATATTTTTCAAGCCTGTTACTCCAATACGAAAAAATTTCGAACATTCCTAATAAGAATGAACTCAAAGGCACAGCGTATAGCCAGTTTCCTAAATCGTTATAGCCACTAAACTCTATAAATATATCGTGAAAAATTGAAATTAGCAGAAGAAAAAATAAATTAATGAATGTATTGAGTATCACAGCAATAACAAGCAAATTAATAGCATGTTTATCTTCTTTTGGCAATACTACAGAAATTTCAAAACGTAGTGATGCAATAACTCGCAGAACAGCTGCTAATGAGGAAAACACGAATAAAATACCGAACAATTCCTCGGGGTAAATACGTGTTAGAAATGGAGTAAATGCAAATAAGATAGCCTGTCCTGCTATAGAACCTGTAAAAAGTGTCATGAAATTTTTGACAAATTTTTCTTGAAGTTTTTTAGTTATATAATTATGAAGCTGCATGTTACTTCTTCTTGAATAATTTAAGAAACAAAGGTAATTTATTTTGTCGGAAGTAATAATAATTTACTGGTTTTGCACCCCAAGATGCAAAAAACCTTGCTATTCCGGGAATATTTGAGCCTTCAAAATCTAAAATCATTTTTGTACCTGCATGTTTTCGTATAAATTCGTTAATTATTAAAAATGAAGCAGCTTTTTTCTTGGCTTTTTCATTTGACGCAGCTAAGATATAATAGGCTCGATTATCTCTAATAATAAAAACAGTAGTTGCTATAAGTTCATCTTTATCATAAACTGAATAAAATTCACATTCATTTTTTGCATGAAAATTGTAAATTAAAGATTTAAGTTTATCAAATACACTTGGCAATACATTTGATGCAGAATTTTGTATTTTGAATTGGATAATTTCATCTATATTACTATTATTAAGCAATATAAGTTCATTTTTTTTAGATTTTTTAATATTGCGAATAGTATTGCTTGAATAAACTTTATATAAGTCTTCGTAAGCATTATCAAGATTTAATACATAATTTACTTTTTGTAAAGAGTGCTTTTCAATAGCATTATTATGATAATTAAAATTAGTTTCTATTAGTTTTATTTTTTTAGGAATTGCTGAAATAAATTCTAAAATTTCTTCTTCATTAATTTTTGTTTTATAAAAAACGCCAGACTGTTGTGTAAAATATGGCTGATAAATATAGTTAATTCCAAATTTACGACTAACAGCTATAGGCATTACAGCGGAATAATCTTCATAAACCAATGCTTGCCAATCAGGTGCAGTAATATCTAAATAATCTGAATACGCATATACTAAAGGATTTACAGAGTTTTTTATTGCTAAATCCCATTTTATTTTATCAATTTCGTTATTTTTGAGCTGTAATATTTTCATTTATTAAATTTAATTAAATAAAAATGAAGTAAAGGGGGAAGTTTTACACTATACCTTTAGGGATTATTATAAAATAACTTGCCAATTTGTCGTCATTATTTCGCACTTCTTCCTGCTTTAAAAAAGTTCCTAATAATTCATTATTAATAACTTTTTTAAAACTGAAAAAAGCACAAACTAATTTAGTCAAACAGTCAACTTATTTCATAATAATCCCTTACTTCATTTATATATTGCAAACATGGGTTTATAATAAATCAATTTCGCTTTTTGCTAAGCCAGTTACATTAATAATTGTTGCAATATCAACACCATTTTCTTTTAATTTTATGGCTGTTTCTCTTATTCCTTCTTTTTTTCCTTCTTTTTTTCCTTCTTCTCTTCCTTCTTCTCTTACTTTACGCTCTACTTCAAGTTTCATAGACATTTCCATACTTGCACTATAATGCAAATTATTCAAATGTCGCTTATATATTTTCTGGTCTATTTCAGATAAATTATCAAATCTCCATAAATCTCTTGCTTTATCAATTCCTTGTGCGGTAAAATCATCTTTGATTTCATTATTTTTAAAATAGTAAATCCACTGATCTAAAGTATTTTTAGCAATAT
Source organism: Bacteroidales bacterium (assembly GCA_029934705.1). GTDB lineage: Bacteria > Bacteroidota > Bacteroidia > Bacteroidales > JAADGE01 > DZBS01. Next base: position 3,676 of record JAOZLS010000037.1, read on the forward strand.
CGTCAAACTTATTCACTTTAATAACATAATATTCTGGGAAAATTTGGTAGGGTTCGATTTTTCCTAGTGCATCCATTTGTGAAGAAGATAATATCAATTTATCTGAATTATGAACTCCTATAAAATCTGTTTTCCCATGGTAAATATAATCGTCACCTTGCCCAAAATCGAAATATACAATATTTATTGAATATACTTTTTTTATATTACTATATGTTTCACCTAAAGATATATACTCGGTTATTGCTTTTGATGTGCCATAAGCCATTCTATGAAAATAGTCGAATTCACTTTGATTTTGAACTTCAATTATTACTAATTCTCCTTTTGTATTTTTAACAAGTAGATCAACCCTATTAAATTTATCTGTTGGGGACAATTGATTACCTTCACTCTCAAGCACGGTTTCTATAACCATTGATTCTTTCAACAATTCAGACAAGAAACCTTCTAAAACAGAAAAATCTGCTTTATTACGTAAAAGCCTTTTTATTGCCCAATCAAATTTTATTAAATTCCTATTTCCCATCTGCTTGCATTTTATACAAAAATAAGCTATTTATGACTAATATTTATGAAAATTCTAATAATTATTTAAAAATTAGTCTGAAAATAAAAGTATTAAATATTATTTTAAGTATAAACATTATCACCATCTCCTTCAAAAATTATAAAATTTTCATTTTTTATTATTGAAGAAATGTCTTTTGATGCAAAAAAATCGTGAACCATTTTTTTTGAAAATAATGATTGTCGCCTATATTTTATTATATGTTTTAGTATGCTTGAATTAAAATTTGTAAAATAATTAATTTCATATTTTTTTATATAATAATAGATTATGTCAACACATTTTTCTTCATAAGCTTTTTCAGCAAAAAAATATGGTACTGCCATTTTATTGTCTCTAATCTTTATTATAAAAAAAGCTGATATTTCACCTTCTTCATTCCTTAATAATATTTTTTTATAAAAAAATCTTTTTGCTACTGATGAAAAATAATATCGATTATTTATTTCTTTATCGTATTTTTCTGTTATTAACCAGGGAAACTTAACAAAATGATTAAATTCTTCAGTATTTCTTTTAAATAAGTTATTTTTCAAATAAGGCTCAATAAAAAGTTTAATTTCTTCATTAAACTCTTCTATTTCTTTAAATTCTGGTTTTTTATAATTCAAATGTATTACACTATTATACAAACGATTAAAAACATTTAAAATATAATCTATGATAAATAATAACGGTTTTATTTTTGCAAAAAAATTACTTTTAGGTGCTAATAATTCGGCAAGAGTAAATTTAAAATAAAAACGCTTACCTTCTAACATTGCTACGCTCGAAAAATAATTACTTTTATCATACAACGATTTAGAGTTTGGTGCATAATTAGAAAACATAAGTTTATTATCCGTTGCTTCAATTACTTTATCAAGAATTTTCATTGACAAGCCTTGTCTTCGGAATTTAGGATGCACCCAACTTCCGCTAATCCAATAAAATTTATGTTTTTTGTTATTAAGCAAAATCCAATCGGGAAAAACGCAGCGATAAGCAATAATTTGATGATTTTCAACAAGCATAAAAATTGCAAAATCGTTTTGCTCTGCTCTTAAATTATGAACATAAGATATTGCTCTATGTTTTGATATTGGAATATTCTCCGCACCAGTATATTCCTCAGAATTAACATATTCCTGTAAATCTTTTATTTTTAATATCTTAAACTCCACTAATCTATTATATTTTTTCTTTCTACTGTATTCGATAATAAATATTTTTTTGCAAGATAGCTCAAATACATTGTTTTTAAATATTTTTGGGCAGACATTTGCGTTTTTTCCATTGGTATGCGTTGTATGTTTCGTTTAAAAACATCGTGTTTCATTCCTGCAGTACCAAAAGTATATTGTATATTATTTTTGCTGAAAATCTCTTCAAAAAATTCTAAACCTACCCCATCGTCGGAAAAAGGAAATGCAAAATATTTATTTTTAACATTAAATTTTTGTGCAATATAATTTAGAGAATCCAATGTTTGTGATATTTGATTATTATACGGAATTTGAGAATATAAAGGATGATTTACGCTATGAGCACCTATTGTAAAACCTTGAGATTGTAATTGTTCAATCTCAGTTAGAGTCATATATGGCTCTTCATTTTCCAGGTAATCTAAAAAACTTATATCTAATAAATTTGAAATTACATCTAATTTATCTTTATTTTCAAAATTAATTGAGAGTATATTTTTTTTATTTAGAATAATGCCTGTTTTATTTTGAATTTCTTCTATTAAACTTTTACTCAAGTTGCTTTTTTCTATTTTATCAATAAGAATACTTGCTTTATATTTGAAAAATAGTGCTTTATTATTTACAAAGCCTGAATTCACAAAAAATGTTGCATGAATTCCTTTTCGCAATAAAATAGGTGCAATTATAGAATAACACTCTTGCAAACCATCGTCAAAAGAAAGATAAAATTTATTTTCGGTACTTTTATTTTTGTAATTGTACTCGGTTATATTTCCTGGTTTGTAATATTTTAGCAAAAAATCTAAATCTTTTTCAAACTGATTTGTGTTTCGAACTTGATATAAATTTTGGATATGTGCAAGTGGCTCATCGCTTACAACATGCCAAAACGGAAAAATTTCATTAACATTGCTATATTTAATAAGAGAATTCATATTAAAAAAGCTTGAAAAATGACTAAGTAATTCTACTATATATTTTTTCAGCATAACTATTCAAACATTTCTATTGGGTTGTACTTTAGAATTTTAACAAGCTTATCATGAAATCTTCTTGCAACTTTCAAATAACCTTTTTCGGTTAAATGAATTTCGTTATGCCACTCTTCTTTATTAGGAAACATGCCTCTGATATCAATATGATGAAAGTTTGACAATTCTGACTCTAAGCCTTTTAGCATGACATTATATTTATCAACAATAGTTTTTATAATATATTTTTGTTCGTCTTTTTCTGTTATATTTTTCATTCCCATAGTTGGCAAAATCCAAGGACCAACAATGCCATGAAAACTTTTACCACTAGGAAAACCATAGTCGTAACCATGTATTAAAAAGTCAATTTTAGGATTTATTTCTATTAAGCTTTTATATAAATGTACTATTGCATTTTTGATGCTTACATTTACCATATAGTCAAGCATTTCTTCCCTAATAAGCGGTAAACCAGTGTCTTTGTGATTTATAAAATGCATCATTTGTTCACCTACAATATCATTTCCCCCACCAGAAAAAATCACAAACCGAGGTTCATGCTTCTTTAAGGATTTTATTGTACTATTAAGTTGAAGTTGCCCTTTATTCTTATAACTATATGAATATTTCACACCAAATACTATATCTTCGAGGGTATTTCCTATTTTAGATTTTTTAAAAACGGCATATTTCATTTCTCTTAAATGGTCAACAATATCATTTACAAAAGGATAATCAAACCATGAGTCGCCTACTGCTAAAATCTTAATATTCTTATCTATATACGAATTTTTGTAATCAAAATGTGCTCTAATTCGTAGTTCTTTTTTAAGCCTTTCAAGGGCATTTAATCCTGCTTCAAACATAATTCAAATTTAAAAAACGGGACCTGGTATTGTTAATTGCTTAATTGCATCTAGCATATACAAATCTGTCATTCCCGCAATATAATCTACAATGATAACATTTGCATCTTTTTCATCCAAATAAAATTCGTGCATATTTTCAATATATTTACCAAACGATTTTTCAATTTTAAGTCCCATTTGCGAATATTTTTCATATTCTCGCCCATTTTTCTCGTAAATTTCTGCAAAATAATCAAAAAGTGTATTAATAATTATTCGTGCTTGCTTTTTGTAGGATTTTAATCTTTCGTTTAAATAAATACTTGAATAATTAAATTTTTGTAGCATTCTAAAATGTTCATAAGTATCATCGGAAAAACCTACTTTTGACTGATTCTTAGAATTATCGACAAAATCTTTAACCAAAGTATCAATAATATCGCTATTTCTTTCGCCTAAATATTTTCTTATTTGCAAAGGAATATCGCTTCTTTTTATAAAACCTGCTGTAATTGCATCTTCAATATCTCGCCCTAAATAAGCAATTTTATCCGAAAATCGAACTATGCAGCCTTCAAAAGAGCTTGGAGTAATCCTTCTATTTATAACTGTATCTAAATCTTTTTTATTAGAATCTGGTACAAGATATTGCTCAAATTTTTCGCCATTATGACTTATTATTCCATCTTTTACCATGTAGGTTAAATTCAAACCTTTTCCATTATTTGCAAGGTACTCAACAACTCTGTAACTATTAATTTCATGAATAAAAGCATTTTTCTTTCCTAAGCGTTCGGTCAAAATAAATTCGCCTTCGTGCCCAAATGGTGCATGCCCTAAATCGTGTCCTAATCCAATTGCAAAAGCAGCTTCAACATCTAACTCCCAGCCATTTCTATTTAAGCCTTTGCAAAGTGTCGATGCAATTGTTGCTACGTGCATAACATGCTCAATACGAGTGCATACATGGTCGTTTTGAGGTGCAAAAAACACTTGTGTTTTATGTTTAAGCCTACGAAAAGGCATAGAGTGAATTATTGCTGTTTGGTCTCTAAAATAGTTCCCTCGCATTTCGGAGTCCATCTCACGAGTACGTTTTATATATATTTTTTCGGACAAAGGATTTTTCATAGTTATTTATTATTTTATTTTGTTGCAATTAGTATTGTTCCTTTAAAATCGGTATCAATTCGTTGTTTAAAAGTTAAATTTGCATAAGTAAACATTTCTTTAACTTCTTGTCCGGTATATGTATTTCCCGACTGCGTTCCTACAAGCATATTTACGGCAAACAATGTTGCCCGCTGCGGTCCTGTTTTCTCTTCATTTTGAATAAAATCCGAAATAATAACCTGTCCTCCAACGTTTAGTGAGTTTGCACATTTTTTTATAAGTTCTTTGTTTTCTTCTAAAGAATTTATATGAATTATTGCTGAAAGAAGTATTAAATCATATTTTTCGGGAAAATTATCTGTTAAATAATTGCCTTCAACTGCTCTAATTTTATTAGTATAACCTTCTTTTTCAATATATTTTTTAGAAGTGGGCAGAACATTGGGTAAATCAAAAACTGTTGCTTTAATATCAGCTTTTTTATCGATAAATGCCATTGAGAAAGCTCCTGAGCCACCGCCAACATCAAGTACACTTTTTACATTTGATAAATCAAGTATATTAGCCGTTTTTGGTGCTTGGATTCTTGCTCTGGTGTGCATTGAGATGATAAAATCTTCAACCCAACTTTCTTTTTGATTTTCGATAAATGGTTGAATTTCGGGACTGCCATTTCTTACCACCTCGCTTAAATTACTCCATGTATTCCACAGTGAATTAGTATGATGTAAATTTGCCCAGAATGTATGCTTACCTTTTACAAGAACTTTTTCGGCAACTGTAGAATTAAAATATTTATCGTCTTCTTTTTCTAAAAGCTCAATTGCACAAAGTGAATTTAATAGAATTTCGGTTGCTCGTAAATCGGTATTCAAGTTGGTTGAAATTTCGTTTAAATTAAGTTTTTTTTCGCTTAATAAAGTGAAAATTTCAAGCTCAAAAGCTGTTAATATAATTCTACTTTTTTGGTAAGAAGAAACCATATTTTGGAGTATTTCTGTATTTATCATATTTCAGTTATTTTATAAAACACAAGATACAATTTTTTTAAGAATTATTTTATAAGTATTTAACTTATCATAAATTATTATATATTTGAAAAAAAATAAAATGAAAAAAAAGTTAATTCTTCCTATTATTGCAATAATAAACCTTATTTCGGTTATTCTTATTTATATGTTTCATCACGACATGTTAGATTCTGGTGGTATTGAAGCCATACGTCAATTAGAATTATTTATTTTCATTCCTTCAGTAATACTTCTGATAACATCTTCAATAAATTTTAAATATAATGTAAAGTTTATTCAATTCTTTGGATTACTTTCTTTGTCAATAACAATTTATATTATGTCGGTACATAGTGGTGCTAGAACTGGTGTGTCAATTTTTGAGCACCCACAATATATTTTTAGTATATTATCGAGTATCGCTCTAATTGTTTTTAGCGATTTAAAAATTAAACAATATTAAAATGAAAATATTTATAATAATAACAGTTCTTTTAACCATTTTAGCTTCATCAGGATATTATGTTTACACTAGAATTACTCAAGCTTTTACAGGCTCATTTACCAACTCTAAACTATTTTTAGTTGCTTATATCTTTATTATTTTATCGTGGATTTTAGGTAAAATTATTGAGCATTATTCTATTAATATAATTAGCATATCGCTTATAAAAATAGGTTCAATAGGACTTAGTTATTTTATTTATACTTTGCTTTTTGTAATTTTTATTGATTTTATTCGTCTTATTAATCACTTTATTCCTTTTTTTCCTTCATTTATAACTGATAATTTTCAAAAAGCAAGACTTATTACAGGAATTATTTCACTTTTAACTATTTCTATATTAATTACTTATGGTTATATTAATGCCCGTATAATAAAAGTTAAGAATATAAATATTACAATTAATAAAAGTAAAGCAAGTTTTGACACACTAAATGTTGTGGCAATTAGCGATATTCATTTAGGAATTACTGTTAATAACGCTAAAACGCTAAAACTAATTGAAAAAATTAATGAACTTAATCCTGATTTGGTAATTATTGCTGGCGATATTATTGACGATAATATAAAAGTTGTACAATATTATAAACTTTTAGAACATTTTAAAAATATTGATTCGAAATATGGTGTTTACTCATGCCTTGGAAATCATGAATATATAAGTGGTGCATATAAAAATTTAAACTATTTGGATAAAAATGGAATTAAAATGCTGAGAGATACAACTATAAAAATTGATGATAAATTCTATATTATTAGTAGAGATGACATTGAGGGTGAAAGACATACAAATAAAAAGCGAAAAGACTTAGAAGAACTAACAAAAGACATTGACTTCTCGTTTCCTGTTTTTTTACTCGACCACCAACCATTCAAATTAGAAAAAACTGCAGAGCACCCAATAGACCTACAATTTTCGGGACATACGCATAATGGGCAAATTTGGCCATTTAATTATATTACTGGTTTGCTTTTTGAAGAAGACTGGGGTTACCTAAAAAAGAACAATACTCATTTTTATATTTCCTCAGGTTTTGGTACTGCGGTTGTTCCTCTAAGAATAGGCAATTCATCCGAAATTGTTAATTTTAAAATAATAAATACTGGTAATTGAAAATTTTTATTATAATTATTTATAGCTATATTGTGGTTTTGATATGTAGAAATAGTTGATTTGCACTTTGGGTTATTTCCCAAAAACTGCAAGAAAACATTTGTGATAAAACAAGTTACAAAGAACAATGACAAATAAATTAGAGACATTAAATAGTAGTGAGCAACAATTACTCAATGAATTAATTAAAATAATTGAGACTGGACAAAAACAAGTTGCAACACATATTAACAGTGGGGTTGTACTTATGTTCTGGCATGTAGGCAATAGAGTAAACGAATTTGTATTGAATAACCAACGAGCTGAATACGGAAAACAAATTATCGTTACACTGTCACGACAATTGATAGAAAAATATGGACGTAATTTTGAAGAAAAGAATTTTAGAAGAATGTTACAATTCGCAAATGATTTTCAAGACATTGAAATTGTCGCTACACTGTCACGACATTTAAGTTGGTCTCATTTTTTAGCATTAATTCCATTAAAAACGCCTGATAAACAACAGTTTTATGCAATGCAATCAGCGTCACAATCTTGGGGTGTAAGAAAGTTACGTAAACAAATTAAAAGCAAAACATTTGAAAGAACTCAAATTGCAAATAGTCAATTAATGCCTGAGAAATCAGATTTGAGAGATATATTTAAAGACCCATATTTTCTAAATTCAATAGGAATAAAAGACGGATATTTAGAAAAAGACCTTGAAAATGCGATACTTAAAGATATTGAAGAATTTATATTGGAAATAGGAAAAGGTTTTGCATTTATAGAACGACAAAAACGAATGATAATTGACGGAGAAGATTTTTACCTTGACTTACTTTTTTATCACAGGAAATTGAAACGATTAGTTGCTATTGAATTGAAAATTGATAAATTTCATGCCAGTTATAAAGGTCAAATGGAATTGTATTTAAAATGGTTAAATAAATACGAAAAACAAGAAGGAGAAAATGAACCAATTGGATTAATTTTATGTGCTGAAACAAGTCGAGAACAGATTGAATTACTTGAAATGCACAAAGATGGAATAATGGTTGCTGAATATTGGACAGAACTGCCACCTCGAGCTAAATTAGAAGAAAAATTACATCTTGCATTACAAGAAGCCAAAGAAAGAATTGAACGAAGAAAGTTAATGTAGAAAATAACAAAAGAGAAAACAATATCATTGTATTTAGAGTAATTTCATGTTAGCTTGCTACCAGTAATTGAAAAGTTCTCATTTGAAATAAAAAAGGAACATAGCAACACTTTGAATTAACTATTTATAGCTATATTGTGGTTTTTATTATGTAGAATTAGTTGATTTGCAGTTTGGGTGATTTTTTTTTGAAGAGTGGAAGATTAAAAGGTATATTATTTTATGCTATATGCTCATATAATAATAATAATAAGATATGAATATGAAATTTAAACAAATAGAATTAAGCGATATAGAACTTGATAAGGTATTAAATGAGTTCTATAAATCATTTAATACAGGATATGATTTTGAGCAATTTTTAAAAATATACTTAGAGTCTGTTGGTCTAGATGAATTAGAAGTAACTCAGAAATCAGGTGACGGTGGATTAGATTTAAAGGCTGTTAAAAAAGGAATAGATGAATTAACTGATCTAGATTCTATAAAGTATTTTGTGCAAGCTAAAAGATATGCTCCAAACCACTCTGTTTCAATTGAATCAGTAAGAGCATTAAGAGGTATTTTACCTGATGGATACAAAGGTATATTTATCACAACTGGCAAATTTTCAAAAAAGGCATATGAATTCGCACGTAAAAGTGAAAGCAGACCTTTAATTTTAATTGACGGTAAACAGTTAATTAATAATTGCATAGAGAGTGGAATTGGTTTCCGAAACAAACCTGTTTTTCATCGTGAAGATTTACTAAAACTAATAACAACTGAGAAAACAATCAAAATTGAGAGTTTAAACCTCCAAAACAATTCAAGTGACAGTATTGACACATATATAAAAAAGCAAATTACAAATAATGATATAAGGGCTCGAATATTGAGAATACCAAAAAGTATTTTGGATAAGATTCCTACAAGCGATAATTCATATAATATTAAATTTGATAATTTTCCAGTAACAAAATTAAAAATAGATAAATCTAGGACATATTTTTCAGGTATAACAGAGAAATTCCGACAATTAGGTATATTAGATGAATACGGAAATAAAATCCAAAAAAATTCCTACTGGAAACTTGATACAAACTCAAAGATTATAGAAATAATAATTGAAAAAGATGAAAAATAAATATAATGATTATGTATTCTCTTAAAACAAATATTACGCATAGATAAACTATAGGCAAATAAAGATTTAAAGCTATAACAGCGTACTAGATGTTATCTGTTTTTTAGTATTTTTTTTGGAACTTCGCTAATCAAAGAACACAAAAACAAAACGCCACAAGCACATTCACAATTAACCCGAAAACTTCCCAAACGACTTACAATATTCGGCAATTCCACATTCTGAGCATTTAGGTTTGCGTGCTAGGCATACATAACGACCATGCAAAATTAACCAATGATGTGCTATTGGTAATAATTCTTCGGGTATATTTTTCACAAGTTGCTTTTCGGTTTCTAATGGAGTTTTTGAGTTTGTTGTAAGCCCAATTCTTGCCGAGACTCTAAAAACATGCGTATCAACCGCCATTGCGGGTTTATTATAGACTACCGATATTATTACATTTGCGGTTTTACGACCTACTCCAGGTAATTTTTGTAATTCTACCATATCCTCTGGCACAACGTTATTAAAATCTGTAACAAGCATTTTTGCCATTCCAACTAAATGCTTTGCCTTATTGTTTGGATACGAGCAGGTTCTTATGTATTCAAAAACTTCATCACTTTCTACTTCCGAAAGTTTATAAGCATCAGGAAACCTTTTAAATAGTTCGGGTGTTATAACATTTACACGTTTATCGGTGCATTGTGCCGATAAAATTACTGCAACTAATAATTCATAAGGATTTGTATAATCAAGTTCCGTTTCGGCAACAGGTTTATTATCTAAAAACCAATTTATTACTTTTTCGTAACGCTCTTTTTTTGTCATAATTAATTCTTAATTAGTCTGCTCCGAAAACCGGTCAGACGGCTGTATTTGCAAAAGATGGAAACATATCTATCTTATTTACTGTTAATTAACAAAGCCGTCAGACCGATTTATATAATTTTTTTGACTTTTCGGTGTGGTCTTATTAATTAGTTGTTGGGAGTTAATTAGTTTCTATTCTTGTAAATTTAAAAACTTTAAAACAACTAACAACAAACCTCCAACAATCAATTTAATCTCTAGTAAAATAATAGGCAGCGGTAAATGTGTGATATCCGTGCGACCATCTAAATTTATCGAAATTTGAAGAAGCAATAGTTTGATCAGAGAAAGTTGACACATCGGCTAAACCTAGTCCATAATTATATCCTAATTCAAAATGGGATAGACCAAAGCCTGCTCCAAAATTTAATCCATAATCAAAAGGCTGCAAATCGTCGTCCTCTGTTTTTCCGAATTTAATTTCAGGATCAAAAACTATTGTTCCTGTTGTATCAACAGCTGCTAATTCAATAAGATCTTTGTCGTAATATTCGCCGCCTAACTTAAATGCAATATATGGACCTGCCGACACATAAAAATTATAATCGGGACTAAAATTCATTTTATATTTAAGTTCAATTGGAATATGTACATAGTGCATTTTTAAATATACAGATTCATTATTTGTTATAAATCCTTTTCCCATAGCATGCAACGAAAACTGAAGATACAAACTTTTATCAATAATCGGATTTTCAAAATTAAACCCAACATGATAAATTGACATCTGACCTATTGAGTCGTTCATAAGACTGTTAAATTCTCCATCATCAGTATAAAATTTCATGTTTGAAACACCTCCTCCAAGCATTATTCCAATATTTTGTGCAAATAAACCTGAAAATAATGCCATAAATAAAGTAAAAGTTAATATTTTCTTCATAATATTAAAAGTTTAATTAAATAATAAATAACAAAATAAAATAAAATTATACTTTCGCCAAACCTTTACACTACATTTTTTAAAATTAAGCATGGAAAATTATTTACATATAGAGAATTTAACTAAATCGTTTGGAGAAAAACCTTTGTTTGAGGATATTACATTCGATATAAATAAATATGAAAAAGTAGCTTTAATAGCTAAAAATGGAACAGGAAAAAGTACCTTAATAAATATTATTTCGGGAAAAGATATTGCTGATTCAGGGAAAATTGTTATAAATAAAAAAATCTCGGTAGGGTTTTTACCACAAGAACCTATTTTTGATGGTAGTAAAACTGTAATTGAGCAAGTATTTACATCTAGCGATAAAATTATTTCGGCTGTTAAAGAATACGAGAAAGCAATGGATTCCGAAGACTCAAAGCGAATTGAAGAGGCCGTTGGGAAAATGGATTTACTTGAAGCTTGGGACTACGAATCTAACATTAAGCAAATACTTAATAAACTAAAAATATTTGACTTAAACCAACCTGTTAGTGAGCTTTCTGGTGGTCAGAAAAAAAGATTATCTTTAGCTAATACTTTAATAAACAACCCCGATTTTTTAATTCTTGATGAACCAACCAACCATCTTGATTATGAGATGATTGAATACTTAGAAGAATATCTTACAAAATCTCATATAACACTTTTTATTGTTACTCACGATAGATATTTTCTAGATAAAGTTTGCAACAAAATAATTGAGATAGACAATGGTACAATTTTTACATATACAGGCAATTATGCACATTTTCTAGAAAAAAGAGAAGAACGAATTACTCAGACTTATGCCGAAATAGAAAAAGCAAAAAACTTATATAAAAAAGAGGCAGTATGGATGAATAGAATGCCTCAAGCCCGTGCTACAAAGGCAAAACATAGAATTGATAACTTTTATAAAGTAAAAGAACAAGCAGAACAGAAGATTGATGACTCAAAAATAAATATAAATATTGAATCCAAACGCCTTGGTAAAAAAGTAATTGACATTTTCAATATTAGCAAATCATATAGCGACAAAGTTCTTATTAAAGACTTTTCGTATAAATTTGATAAGCTTGAAAAAATTGGAATTATTGGTAATAACGGTTCAGGGAAAAGCACTTTACTAAATATTATTACAGAACAAATTAAGCCCGACAGTGGGTATCTTGAGATTGGTGCAACCGTGCAAATAGGTTATTACAGGCAAGAAGGTTTAGATCTTGATGACAATAGAATTGTTATTGAAGTTATTAAAGATATTGCCGAAGTAATTAATCTAGGAAAGAATTATTCTCTTTCGGCAGCACAATTTCTGGAATATTTTTTGTTTCCAAGAACGATGCACTACAACGAGGTTGCAAATCTAAGCGGTGGAGAAAAAAGAAGGCTTTATTTAATGACAATATTAATGAAGAGTCCTAATTTTTTAATTCTTGACGAGCCAACTAACGACTTGGATATAATGACATTAAATATTCTTGAAGAATATCTTAACAACTTTGGAGGCACAATACTTATTGTTTCTCACGACAGATATTTCACCGACAAAGTAGCCGACACTCTTTTTGTACTCGAAGAAAATGGTTACATTAGCCATTTCCCTGGAAATTACACTAACTATATTGAACATATTAAAGAAAAAGAGAAACTAAAAACTAAAGAAAAGAACAAGACCAAAGTTGTACAAGAAAAGTCAAAACAAAACTATTCAAATAGACTTTCATATAAAGAAAAACTTGAATTTGAAACATTAGAAAAGAATATTGAAAAATTAAATATTGAAAAGACAGAGCTTGAAGAAAAATTAAATCAATCTGGTTTAAGTAATGAAGAATATTCAGAAAATTCTAAGAAATATTCAGGAATATTAGAAGAAATTGATGAAAAAGAATTTCGCTGGCTTGAACTTAGCGAAAAAACTACATAAAACTTAATAATATGCACATAAAGACACTAGACCCTATTGGGAAATTAATTGGTTTGAGACACAAATCTCATCCATGGCACGGAATTGATATTGGAGAAACGGCACCAGAACTTTTAAAATGTTTTATTGAAATGGTTCCTACCGACACAGTAAAATATGAAATTGACAAATCTAGCGGATATTTAACAATTGACCGACCACAAAAATTCTCAAGCATTTTACCTGCACTATATGGTTTTATTCCTCAAACTTATTGTGGCGAAGCTGTTGCTGAATTAAGTTCGTCAATACTTAAACGCCCTGAAATAATAGGCGATGGAGACCCTTTAGATGTTTGTATTTTAACAGAAAAGGAAATTACCCACGGTGATATTTTGGTACTTGCACGCCCCATTGGCGGCTTTAGAATGATTGATGGTGATGAAGCTGACGACAAAATAATTGCTGTACTTAAAGACGATGCTGTTTATGGCGACTACAAAGACATTAGCGACTGCCCAAAAGCTGTAATTGATAGGCTTAAACATTATTTCCTAACATACAAAGATATGCCTGGTGCAGAACGAGATAAATGTGAAATAACACACACACCTATGGCATTAAAGAAGCACACAAAGTTATTGAAACCTCTATGAGCGATTACAAAAACTATGTAGGAAAAATGTTATTTGAGTAAAAAGCACTAAGTGCTATTTATTGTTGCTTACGCACTTGTGCAAAATTTTATCAATCAGCGGTTTACGAATAAGTAAATATACAATTAATTTTACACAGATGCTTACCTACTGAATACTTATTTTTTCTGAAAAAGAAAAATCGACTCCATTAATTTTAACAATATAAAGACCTTGCGATAAAAACGTGAGGTCTTTTTTTATAATTTCACCCTTAGAGATAATATTTTCTTGTAAATAAATTTTGCCTGTTAAATCTGATATCGTGAGTAAAGCATCAGATTCTGAGCTAACAAATTTAGAAAAATCAATATTCAGATTATTTTTTAACGGATTAGGATAGATATTAATATTGCCAGATTGTAGAGTACTTAAACTATTGGTAAACTGAACATTAACTGTCCATAAACTCTCATTCCCTGTTTCCGAAAATATTGAATACACAAGAGGATTGCCCGAAAAATCATTTTCAGTTTCAGCTGAAATCTGCTGAGTTCCTCCATAATATGCAACTGAATTAGGAGAAATAACAAAATCAGCAATAAGCGTTGTTAAATCGGTATTTGCAGGAACAACAAACTCAACTGTTTGAGTTTCCTTATCTAA
>JAOZLS010000260.1 GCA_029934705.1 Bacteroidales bacterium
TGTTGATACATAAATCTTGATCGCCCAAAGGAGTTGTTGCTTGCTCGGGAGTATTATTTACAGTAATTTCAATATTTTTAGTTATTTGTTGAGCTGTTGGTGTTGAACTGTCTGTAATTGTAACAGAGTAGGTAGTCGATTCTGTCGGTGAAATAGTGAACTCATCACCTGAACCGTTTGGAGACCAAGCATAAGAATAAGGTTCTGTTCCGCCTGTAACATTTGTAGTAATTGTTATTTCAGCCCCTTCACAAATTACAGTTTCAGTAGCATTAATTGTAGCATCTATCGGCTGAACAGCTGTAGATTCAGTGGTTATTTTCACATAATCTATTTGAAAAGTGGATATTGTCCAACCGCAATTAATACAATTTCGTTGTTGGATACCAAAGTTATAATCACCGTCTGCTGAGCAAACAAAATCGTAACTTACTACAAGCCAATTAGCATTTCGCAGACCATCAGAGTTTTCTCCGTTTCCGCTGTCAAACAACAAAGTACCGGCTTCCTGCACAGAATAAGATTGACCTTGTGCTACCCAAACTTTCATGTGTCCAGGATTTGCTGGAAAATACTGATTACCAGGTAAATATTCTGGTAGCTTATGTTTGATTTCAATTGTATAAGTTTCGCCTGCCTCCATTGTAATGCCTGGGGTAAATGCCCATGTGTCTGCATGACTGCTACCTCCAACCCAACTATTACTTGTATAATAGAAATCCATATAACCACCTGGGAATGTCCATGGATGTTCGTCCATGCCTAGTGGGTCTCCTCTTTTGGCATCAACTTGTGCCCAACCTGCGGGCTGCGAATTATTTGTAAAGTTTTCTTCTAATAGAATAGTAACGTCTTTTGTTTGTGCTTGTGTTGTATAAAAGCTCAACAAGCCTACTAATACTGTAAATAAAATAGTTTTTAATTTCATCTTTTAAATTTTTAATTTATATTTTGATTGTAAAATGTTAATTATAAGCAGTTTAACTTTGTAGTTTTAAATTCATTATTTATTTCATGTTTCTAATATAAGAGCATGGTAGTCAACGTTTTATTTTACGTGAAACTTTGATTGTTCCAAGCTTAGGTTTGCCTATGTCCTGTTTTTTCTTTAGCATTTTCTTTAATTATTTTCTTGAATTGTTTTATTTTACTATCCATTTTAGTTTTTAGTTCTTCTAATAATAATGTGTTTTTTATTTTTTGAAGATTATCAAACTTATTTTTTAGTTCTTCAATAAGTTTATTCCCTAATGAAATAGCATTTTCTGGAATTATGTATGGCTTTTCTTTGGTTTGATTCTCTTTGGCATTTCTAATTTTTGCCCACACAGAAACGAGTCTGTAATAAGTATCGTTAAATTCTAAAAGAGCGAGAGCATCTTTTTCCCCATATTGAGACGTAAGAGTCTTGAAAAGTGCAAAATCAGGGTCGTAATCATTTGTATTCCATGTAAAATCAGCAAAAGAAGCATACTGAATTTTAGCTAATTCTCCTGAGCCTCCTAAGTTAGAATAATAATGATTATCAAGTAGTTCTGCAAAATTATCGGGATAAACAATATCAAAAGGTTCAAAAAGGCTGCACATAACTGCTTTGCCGGGGTAATGTGCAGGATAGCCTCCATATTCACCTTCCAAATATCTAGCATAAGGAGTATTATCCCAAACCATTGGTTTGCGATTTATATATGAACTGTACCTGCGAATATCTGCATGGTCGTAGCTAAGAGAACGAACAGTATTGCCTGTCCAAATAATTGCTACGTCTTTGGGTAAATGGCTTGTAAGGTCTCTAAAAAAAGCTTCGGCACTTCCCATGCTATAATCAATAAATTGATTTAAGTAAGGAGCAGGACAAAGTTCAAAACGCACATCTTTATAATTATTATCAATCCATGTTTTTATATCTTTAATCATATAGTTTTGAGCGTGTGCTACATTGTAAAACTGTTTTTTGTCTTGATTTGTAAAAAGTGTATATTCTCCACGTGTAGTTCCTGCATGAGGCACAAAATCATCTGCACAAAGCATTACTGTTTTTGCATTATTATCAAGAGCGATTTTATAAATATCTTTTATTCTTTTTAGGCTTTCTTTACTTCCGTGTGAAAATATATTTCGTAAAGAGTCGCTTAATTTTCCTTCTTCTGTTTCGTAACCAAAATGACGATAAGGATTTAACATTATACAAGTATTTATGGCATCGCCATACTCAGCACATGATTTTCCTAGCTCGGTATATATTGTTTCAAAATATTTTCCTTGACTCCACCATTTGTCACCTAAGGAAGAATAAGAGTTATATATTTTATTAATTTTATAAAAAGCATAATAATCAATAAGTTGTTTTTCGTATTCTACTCCAGCAAAAAGTTTTTTGATTTTTAACTTTTTTTCTTCTTCAGTTAAGGAAGTATCGTTATTTATTGTCCATTCATTTGTGTAGTTTTTCATTAAAGTTGATCGTCCTTCAAAATCAGGATAATCAATGATTTCGGCAAAATCTATTTTGTTATTTTGGTTGTCTAACATTTGTACTAATGTAGTTGCTGCATAAAAATTCCCAACGGGATTTTCTCCAACAAGAAAAATATTGTTATCTTTTTTTGTAATAATATAGCCTTGTTTTTTCCCTTTTATTTTAGATAAATTTATTTCTGATGCGTATTTTTTATATAAATTATTTTTACCAATTGAAATAATAATTTCGTTATTATTGCTTTTGTAATCGTCATAAGCTATTTTTATTTGCTTAGTATTAAGTCTTTCTTTTAAGAGTTTTAATGCTGCTAATTCGTTTTGAGTGCTGTTTTTTGTAATAACTGCTACAATTTCTTTGTTTTGTATATTAATTTCCGACTTTTGACTAATAATTTGAGGTGTAGGAATAATTAATTCTGCTTTATGAAATTCTTTTTTAAAATAAGGTTTAACTCGCTCTAGGGAGGTGAAATTCCATTTAGAGAATCTAAAATTAATATTGTCAACCCACATTGTTCCGCTTCCTTTTAGTCCAAGAAAAATCTTTATGTATCGACAACCGTCTGGCATATCTCCTTCCGAAAAAGGATAGTTTAATGTTCTGCCTCTTACTCGTCCCCAGTCAAATTTTTCAATATAGTATAAATTTGAAAAGGCAAAGCCTTTAAAACTATTATCTATATCTTTGTTGTAATATTCAAAATATATCCCATCGGATAGTCGTTTCTTATTTTTATCATAATATTCTATATGAATGTCAATATCCTCACCAATTTTAGAATTTAGTCGCCTATTTGCAGGGAATATTTTTTCTAAACGGACATCTAAGAAGAACAAGTAATTGCCTGGAATAACTTCTACGAAGTCGCTTAAAATCCCGTTAGCTTTATTATCAATTTCGCTAATATTTTTTCTTCCACGACTAATTTTTATTGCATGTTTTTCATGATTTGCATCATTGGCATTATAAATTTTTGATTTTGGATTAATCCATTCGATGTTTTCTCCAATGGTTTGCCAATTATCAAGTTTGAAATTTGTAATAATACTGTCATTCTCTAAAATTTCGCCTTTCTCAAAAGAAAAATTAGGTATTAAATTCTGCTTCTTGTATTCTTTGTCTCTAATTTCAAAAGGAATACTTAAAGGACTAAAAGCCGACCATTGTTCTTCACTTGAGTTATTATCTGTTTTTTGATTTATATTACAAGATACAAAAAACATTATTAAAATTAAGAATAGTGTTTTTGTTTTCATTGATAAATATATTAATTTGATACAATTATTATTATTTGGTATTGCAAAATTTAAAGTCTCTGAAAAAAAAACAGAAATATCGTCATACAAAATCAAGTTTTGTATGACGACATTAGTGCTATCAATAAAATTGCATTATTAGAGAATAGAACATAATTTAGTTTATTCATTAATAAATATTTTTTTAGTGATAATTTTTTCTTCGTGTTTTAATCTTACAAAATAATTACCAGATGCTGTATTTAGTGGTATTCTTGTTACACTGGAGGTTATCTTATTTTGATATACTTTTTGACCAAGAACATTAAAAATTTCAATATCTGCATTTGTGTTTTTGTCTTCTAATAAAATGTAAACATTGTTTCTATTTGAATAAATATTTGCAATATTTTCATTTTGATTGTCAGTTCCTGAAACTTCTCCTACAAAGAAAATAAGTTTAAATCTATCGTTTGATTGTTCTTCGTTGCTTGTAAAATTATATATAGGATATTTTCGTAAATCATTTAGAACATTCTCATAAGCATCTTCCAAATAGATAGTTACATTATCTTCAAAAATAAGTTCCGATGCGTTTATTGTATAGTCGCCAGAGTTAAGAGTGTAAATTCCAAGTGGTACTTCTGTTTCGTTGGCAATTTTTGGTAAAGTATTAATTGCAAGCTGTGTGCTGTTATAATCAATAATTGAATATAACTGAGGAACTTCATCAGAAAAACTATACATTTTGTAAGCATCGAATCTACCATCGAAATTGATAGTTGCATCTGGTATAAAACGAATTACTGTTTCGTCTGAAATGCTTCCATTCTCAAGAGATAGTCTAATCAGATTTGGATGCTCTACATCTTTATAAAAATCTTGCGTGCTGTGTGTTCTTGCAGCATTTTCAAAATTAAGAGTGCCACCGCCAGCATTTGCTTTTACAAAAAAGCCTTGCATTGCAGGAATATACCTTGAACCACTATTTGCAGCAACAGACGGATACGGACTTCCTGGCAAACCGGATATGTAGTATCTGTAATTATTATAATTTCCATTTCCTGCATCATCATAATAATATATTGCAGAATTTGTTACATCTGTTGTCGTGATAGCGTCGCAGTCGAGGGCGGAAGGAAACGGATTTCCAATTAAATTCCAGCCGTCGAATTTGGTGTCGCCGTGGGTTGCAGTGTTGTCGGTATAAATTAGATTTATGTTTTGGTCTCCTGTGTTAAAAGTTCCTTCAAAAGTTTTTATTTCAGCCGAAGTACTTTGTCCACTATATCCCTTTCCAACAATAAAGTTTGTACTTGCTCCTGTCCAACCCATAATATCATTAACAAAATCATTTCCTGTCCAAGAGTCTGCAATAGATTCGTTCCATTGATATAGTCGTGAATAAGAGCTTGTTGAAGCGTTTGTCTGAACTGGTGAAGCAAAATAATGCCAGTTTCCTGCACTAAAATATCTTTCAGCAACAAAATCGCCAGTTCCAAAAACTGTTCCTTCTGTAATAAGAGAACCAGTAGGTTCAAGATTATTTGTAGAAAGTAGTTTTAACTCTCCATCATTTATCAAATTTCCTTTTATTGTTAATTGACTTTCTGCAGGTATCCAAACGTGTGCTCCAGTTTCAATGTTTAAGTCTTGAACTTCAGAAGGGGTAAGATAATCTAATTCAGGAAACTGTACTGCATTTACAGGAGTTGTAGGAATAAGTGCATTATCTGTTGAAGTAGGCACTACCCCACCATCCCAATTTGCAGTATTATCCCAATCGGTTTTATTTGCACCAGCATTACTTGTCCATTTAATATAGCTAATTATTTCATCGGCACCGAGGTATAAGTTGCTTGCAGGACGACTTTCGCCATCAATATCATCTGTAACAAGTGGCAAACCAATTGCGAGAGCAACTTGTGCAGGTTCTATATGTAAATCCGTAGCAGATGTGAAGTTTGGAGCAACATTTATAGAATTTGCGTCCAAACCTGTTGCTGTATTCCATGCAGCAAGTGTTGTATAGTTTGTACTTCCCCAACGTCCAATGTTTGTCCCACTTGTATATAAATCATTGTAATTGCAGTCAATTCCTGTGCAACCAGATGAAAAGCTAAGTGTGTATCCATTTTTAATACTGAAAATATTATTTTTAATATTCAAATTATCCGAACCACCATTAGCATAAAAAGATTTTGCAGTTGATTTGGTTGTAGTGAGATTTACGCTGTTATTATATACATTTTGATAGACAGAATTCTCCAAATATAATCCTGCATATTGTTCAGA
>JAOZLS010000261.1:0-3039 GCA_029934705.1 Bacteroidales bacterium
AAATCCGCACGGTTTGGGCTTAGACGAAAACATTCTGTTTATTTGTGATGGCGATGCAGGATTAAAAATTTACGATGTATCGGATGTATTGAACCTCAACCTAATAAAAACCTTTCCCGATATAAAAACTTATGATGTAATTCCCTACAATAACACACTTATTATGACCGGAGACGACGGAATTGTTATGTACGACTATTCCGACATAAATAATATTGTAGAAATCAGCAGAATTCCTGTTTCATCAAAATAATAATAAATTAAAAAAAAACAATTTATGAAAATCAATAAAAAAATATTAATCGCAATATTATTAACAACATTTTTTTATAATTCGGTAATAGCACAAACAAAGAAAAATACTGATGTTATATTTTTAAAAACAGGTTCAGTAATTTATGGTAAAATTAGCGAACAAGAGAAGGGTAAAACAAGAATTGAATCGCTTTCAAGTAATATTTGGGTATTTGAAAACACAGAAATTGCAAGAATGAAATTTGATACTTTATTAATAATCAAATCAAGAAAAACGTCTATTCTCCAAAAAGACAGAGGGTTTTATTTCGGGACAAACATTGGCTTATCAACAAATTTTAGAAATAGTTTCACAAGTTCTTCTTCTTCATCACTTCAAGCAGATTTCGGATATATGCTAAACCCTTATTTTAGAGTAGGTACAGGATTAGGAGTAGAACGTTTTAATATAGCTGTTGTTCCTGTATTTTTAAATTTAAAAGTACTATTAAATAAGAACAGATTCTCTCCTTTACTAAATGTAAAAGTAGGCTATTCGTTTCCCATTCAAGATTCACAAGAGTTTATTTTGGATTATATGTATTCGAGTTCTTTTTATTATTACGAACAAAAAGCTTTCGGAGGAATGAATTTTGAAATTTCACCAGGCTGGAAATATCAACTTTCAAATGCCGCAGAAATAGATATGAGTGTAGGCTACAGATATCAAAAAATTAGTATCGAAGAAACAGGAACCGACTATTACTCAAAAACTGACTATGAATACAATAGGGTTGAATTTAGACTGGGAATAACATTTTTTTAAAGAAAAGCAAACAATTATAATTGAATATTAGAAAGTTAGATGTATAATGTTTTTAAAATACTAAATTTGGGTTTTAAAAAATGAGTAACACATTAGGGCGAAACAGACTCTTTATACATTTAACTTTCAACTCAAATATTATGATAATAATTTGAGTTAAATTTGTAAAATAATCCTAAAATTCAACTATTGGATTCTGAATTGAAGAAAATATTAAAAGGCTGCTTAAAAAAAAAGCTGAAATATCAGGAAATGCTATATAAGCACTTTTATTCTTACGGCATGTCTATATGTTTACGATATACTTATTCAAAAGAAGAAGCTTTGGAAGTACTTAACGACGGATATTTAAAGGTATTTGAAGGTTTAAAAACTTTCAATCTTCAAAAAGAATTTAAGCCGTGGTTCAGACAAATAATAATATATACGGCAATAGATTATTATCGCAAAAATAAAAAAGTGAAAATTTGGTATGAAGACGATGATAATATTACACCCGAGCCCGATGCAATTGATAATCTGAATGTTGAAGACATATTAAAATTACTGAATGAATTACCTGAAATTTACCGAATGACTTTTAATCTGCATGAAATAGAAGGATATAAACACGAGGAAATAGCTAAAATGCTGAATATTGCTATAAGCAGTTCAAGAGTAAACCTCACACGTGCAAAAAAGTTATTACGTGCTGCTTTTGTTACACATTTTGAATTCGAATATTATGAAGCAATTTGACGATAAAATAATAAATAAGATGAAAAATGATTTCAACGATTATGCTCCCGAGTATAATCCCGAACATTGGAATCTTATGAAAGAGAAGCTTCAAAATAAAGACCATAAGCTTCTCTTCCTAATCCCTTTTTGGGCAAAAGCTGCTGTTATTACCTTGTTTTTAACTTCATCCATAATGACAATTTTATATTTTAACGAACGCACAAATAATTCCACAAATAATGAAATTAATTTTGTCGAAAATCAAATTCAATCAAATAAATTCAATGAAATCAGCATAAAATCGTCTTCGATAAAAAATAATAAAAGCGATAATTATGTGATAAATTCCAATACCAAAAAAGTCATAAAATCAAATAACAATAAACTAAAGTTTACAGACAATACTATTATTAAAAAAAATATTTTTGAAGTAACAAATGTTAAAATAGATTCCGTTGATTTACATGATAGAAAGGATATAAACAAACTTATACACGATACAGTAAATATCGCAAAATTATATAACAAACATGATTCGTCCTTATTAATTGTGGAAAACAAGAAAAAACGAAAATCTGTAAAATTCGGTGCTATGCTTGCTGGTAATTCAACGACAAATAATTATAAAACAGACCAACAACAGGGCGTAAGCATAGGTTTAAGTTCAGAAATTCCGTTAAATGACAAATTAAGTTTTAATACAGGACTTGTTGTTCTGTCACAAAAATTTTATTTTAATCCAAATGCGAGTAACTCTAATTACACGATGGATGCGGCACCTTTTTTCGATCCGAATATTACAAATTTAGAGACAAATTCAAGTGGATATATTATTGCCATGGATATTCCCATGAATATGCAATTGCAGCTAATGAAAAAGAAGAATAAATCAATGTATTGTTCATTCGGTTTATCGTCCTTAGCATATTTTAAAGAAGAGTATAATATTGTAAGTTATAATTACGTAAATACAATGGAATTAAATGCAGTAAGCGGAAATTACGAAAATAATACAAATCTTAATATCTACAATTCATACGAAAGTGAAGCGGTTTTCAACCATTTTGATTTTGCCAAAGTTATAAATCTGAGTGTTTCATATCGGTATAAAATATTTAATGGTGAAATTGCAATAGAACCTTACATAAAATACCCGTATAAACCAATTACAAGTCAAGCGGTTCATATTAATTTCGCAGGTATTAACTTAAAATATATATTTTAACCAAACAGAAAAAAGCATCGAATAAATATTCGAT
>JAOZLS010000261.1:3049-6000 GCA_029934705.1 Bacteroidales bacterium
CTTTTAAAATTAAAATTAAGTTCAGACGTTAATCTAAATTAATATATTATTTTTTAATGACCATCTTCAGCAGGGTAAAGAAGTTTTTTACCAGTTTGGTCAACAATTTGTTTGTAAAAATCTTTGCTATAACCAGGTTGTTTTAAATGCGGATTTTGTTGTCCTGGGTTTGGTTTTTTAACGTTTCCGTCCATATATTTCATAAATAAATATTTATAAAAATCTTTCCATCTGTAAGTTAAATTATTAGCAGTATTTACAGAAAATTTTTTTATAAAATCAACTGCTAAATCTTTATCTGTTTTATATAATTCCTCAGCACCTTTATCAATTGCTCCAACTAATTTTACGTTAGTAGTTTCAATTTCTTGCTGTAATTTATTTATTTCTGGGTGAATTACATTATAACGAGTATATGCAAAATTAGATACTTGATTAAAAGCCCAAAATGCAGAAGTTTCTGACCATTCCATTAATTTACCATTTCCAACAGCAAAAGTTTCAGGAGTTTTAGTTGAACCACAATAAATTGGAGTATAAACAGAGCTAGCAGCATCGTCAACACTAAACCAAAGAATTCCACCAATTGGATCAGGTAACCATGAACGAGACTGTGTAATGAATGAAAAGCCAGTTTGTTGTGTTCCCGTAGCACGCTCGTTGCAATAGGTTTTACCATCTACTTTCCAAGTAAGAGGTCTCCAACGATATGGATTTCCAAAAGGCCCAGCACCAACATCTTTAGTCATGTCAAGTTCAGTTCCTTCAAGGTGATCTCTCATAAAGTTCATCATATCTTGAGGAGTAATCTTCCTGTTAGGCTTAATCCAAAGAGGCATTCTGTTAGTAGCATAGCCGTTAACATTTGGCGTTCCGTCTTTTAATTTTTTTCCATGCTCTATATTACCTTTTACATAGTCAAAATACTGCTGCATATCATCGCTTACTTCTTTAAACATAGACCAAACTCTAATTTCACAAAATCTTGCACCACCAAAATCAACAGGAGCATAAGTTTCAGAGAAGTTGAAATCTTTATCCTCACCAGTAAACCATTTCTTGTTTTTAGCAAATGAGATAACATCTTTAGAATATATACAATTTTTAGAATCATTTAAAGGGAATGTTTCAATTCTAGCATGGTTTGCATGTCCGCTAATATAACCATTAGGAATTTTTCGGGCAACCCAAACAGCACCTTTTTCGCCTTCGCCTTTACCAATAAGTTCCATAATCCAAACTTCATCTTTATCAGCAATTGAGAAAGATTCGCCAGAACTGTAATATCCGTATTTATCCATTAAATCGGCAATTACTTTTATTGCTTCTTGTGCAGATTTAGAACGCTGTAAAGCCACGTATATAAGACTTCCGTAGTCCATAATAGCACCTTTTTGAGATTTAAGCTCTTTTCTTCCACCATAAGTTGTTTCACCAATAGCTACTTGAAACTCGTTAATGTTGCCAATTACCGAGTAGGTATGCGCAACTTGCGGAATTTGTCCTAGGAATTTACCTGTGTCCCACTCATAAATATCGAGCATTGTACCTGGAGCCCAGTCCATTGCAGGCCAATGATATAGTTCGCCATAAAGGAGATGAGAATCAGCTGCATAGCTAATCATTGTAGAGCCGTCGGCAGAAGCTCCTTTTGTAACCAAAAAATTGGTACATGCTTTGCTATTATTATTAAAAGCGAAAGCTGCGATAATAAAAAATACTAAAAATAGTTTTTTCATTTTATAAATATTTAATTTAATAATATATGTTAAAAATATTTTTTTTAATTTTAGAAATTAAAATCATAAAAATAGAGTTTTTATATCTTTAAAAAAAATATTAAGCTATGCCAACTAAAAAAGAAGAAGAAATAATAAAAGTTATAAAGGAAAAATCTAAGATTAAGCAGAAAGTTTTTACTAATACTTATGAGGTTTTTACTTTATTAAAAGAAGTCTTAAGTGAGCTTGAAATTTCTATAAATAGTGAGTTAAAAGGTTCTTTTAATGAAAAATCGGTGAAATTTAAGGAGCTAAGTCGATTTCAACATGAGTTAAGAATAGCTGGTGATACTTTGATTTTTCAAATGCACTCAAATATTTTTGAATTTGATAGAGACCACGGTGTTTGGCAAATATCTTATGTTCAAAATGAAGAAATGAGTACTTATTCAGGAATAATAAATATTTATAATTTTTTGGCAGACTCGTTTAAGTATCAACGAACTAATGATTTAGGTTATTTAGTGGGAAGGATATTTATAAATAAAGATTTTCATTATTTTGTTGAAGGAAAACGGCAAATGGGATTTTTATACAACGATTTTGGGAATAAAATTATTGATAAAGAGAATTTACGAGAGGTCGTTGAAACGGCAATTTCGTACTCTTTAGAGTTTGATTTACTTGTACCACCTTACGATAATGTAAAAATTATTAGTATAGATCAAATTCAGCAAAAAAGAAAAAACTCACAAGTAATAACGGCTAAGCGTTTGGGCTTTGGATTTAATTCAGACGATATAAGTGTTGATAAAATAAAATATACAGGAGGTTAACTTTTGCAATATTTATATTTTTTTGTATATTTGTAAATATTACTATACGAAAAACAACTACTTTTTTGATAAGCACTTGAGTAAAATTAATTGTACATTTGTTTAACCGAAAATAACTGATTGATAAAATCTTGCACAAGTGCGTAAGCAACAATAAATAGCCCTAGTGCTTATTTCTTCAGATTAGCTAATCTAAAACTCTAAATTATATTTATAGGTTCGATATTTTTGAACTTTAGTATAGTAGTGTGAGTTTTTTTTTTATTAAAAAGATAGAGTTATGAAAATTATACTAGAAGAGTCGTATGCTAGAGTTGCATACATAGAGGAATTTTCTGAAATGCAAATTATTTGGAAAAATGTAACAATTAGTTTTGAAGATTATAAAAATGCT
>JAOZLS010000262.1:0-4754 GCA_029934705.1 Bacteroidales bacterium
TAAAAACAATTCGCTTTATGGCTGTTGATAAAACAAGAATGATAAATAATTACTTTAAGATTTTTGAAGCACAATATCCTTCTTTCAGAAAAGCTGCAAAATATGGTAGTGCATTCCTTATTTTAGGGTTCTTATTTATATACATGCAATATATTAGCGTTTTTCAAAATGTTGAAATAATAAGTTTAGTTTTTATTATAATAGGTCTTTTTTCTTTTTGGTTATGGATTAGACCTTTTTTCTTTCTTAAAAACATGTTTTACACTAGACCATCCGATGGCGATATTGACTTTTGGTTTTTAGAAGACATACACAATACCGTAAAAGAAAGAGCTTTAGAGCAACTACGTATAAACGAAAGTAGTTTAAAAGAAGAAAATATAATTATAGTTCCTTATCCTATTTATTGGAATTTACCAAATGTACCTCCTGAAAAAATAATTAGACGCTTAGGCGACGATGAAGGTTATGGATATTCCGTTTGGAAAGTTCAAATACTTATAGTTACCGAAAAATTTATAAGCTTTTACTCATGCGTTTATAATTGGATTGACAATCAGATTTTAGACGAAAGGACAAATGAGTACTTTTTTGAAGATATTTCCTCAGTGCGAAATGATTATGAAACAATTACCGAGAAATACCTAGACAATGAAGAGCATGAAATAGGAATGTCAAAAGTTTTTAAATTAACCAATATGTCTGGCGATACACATACTGTAATCACAGAAATTCCTAGTTTAGAAGCACCCGAAGCCTGTTCAAATAATTTAGAGAAGCTTGTTCAAGGTCTAAGAGTTATGCTGAGAAATAGAAGATACGGCGAGGAAATTGAGATACCAAAACCAAAAGAAGAAACTCCAATAGAAGTAGATTTAGATAATGAAGTTAAGAAGTCAGACGAAGTCTTTTTTCATCAACAATTAAGAGAAATTTATAATGATTACTCAAAAGAAATGGATGATAAACGAAAAGAAAAACACGAAGCAAGAAATTAATAAAAAAAACAAGTTGATTAAAGATTAGTTGTTATTTTAATATTTCTTTGATAAAGCTTAAAAATACCTTAACTTTGTATTAAATATTTACCATGAAAATTATAAATCCATTATACGACAAAGCATTCAAATATTTGATGCAAAATGAACGAATTTCTAAAAAAGTACTTTCAGTCATTTTAAATCAAGAAGTATTAGAAGTAAGTTTAAGCCAACAAGAAACAGTTGTATCAGACGATAAGCGGGGTTTTACTCTTTTTAGATTAGATTTTAAAGCCATTATTATTGATGAAAATGGAAATAAAAAGAAAGTTTTAATTGAACTTCAAAAATCAAAATACTCAACAGATTTAACACGATTTAGAGCCTACTTAGGTGCAAACTATTTAAGAACTGAAACTGAAAAAAATTCAGAAGGAGTAGAGACCTCTACAATTTATCCTATTATAACAATCTATATATTAGGATATAATATAAAAGACATTCCATACATGGCAGTGAGTGTTAATCACAAAATAGTGAATTCAACAACAAATCAACCTATTGATATAAATAGTGAATTTATAAATCATTTAAACCATCGCTCACATATTTTACAAGTAAGACGTTTGCCTGAGGAAAGAAAAAGTCGATTAGAAAACTTTCTTACATTATTTAATCAAGCTTGGGTAACAGATAAGAAATATATACTTGATTTACAAAATATTTCAGACGATTTTAAAGACATTGCAAAATATTTACAAGCACCTGTAATGAATGATGAATTTCGTCGTCAACTTGAAGTAGAAGAAGAAATTGATACAGTATTTGACAAACAAGAAACTAAATATTTGAAACAACTAAAAAAAGCAAAATTAAACGAAGAAAAAGCAAAACTAAACGAAGAAAAAGCAAAACTAAACGAAAAAAAGGCAAAACTTAACGAAAAAGAAAAAAGCTATAAACTAGCAAAACTCCTATTAAAGTTAAATGAACCTATTAATAAAATTATTACAGAAACGGGTTTATCAAAAGAAGAAATTAATAATTTACACTAAGGGATTATTATGAAATAATCTATAAAACAATTACTTCACCATATTATAACAAATAACTTTCTTATGCTTAAACATTACAACATAAAGGTAAGCGGGCGTGTTCAAGGCGTTGCATATAGATATTCAGCTATGAGAAAAGCACAAAATATGGAAATCAATGGCTTTGTTAGAAATTTACTCGATGGTTCAGTTGAAATTGAAGCAGAAGCAGAAGAAGTAGTTTTAGACCAATTTTATTTATGGTGCAAAAAAGGACCTATAAGAGCAAGAGTCGATAAAATAACTTTATCTGAAAGCAATATAAATAACTTCGTAAATTTTAAAATAAGATAAGTAAAACCTATTTCATCTTTCTTAATAATTCTTTATGTATCTTTGCACTTTATAATAACAACTAAATTTTAATACTAGTGAAAAAGATATTAAATATTATAATATTAGAAAATAATAATTCATTAATAAATAGTATTGAACCTATTAAAAATGAATTAAATGTAACAATAGTTGAAAATAAAAAAACACTATTTGAACATTTATCTAATAATACATTCGATTTAATAATACTTGACTCAGAAACATCTCTAACTAATGTTTTAACCGTATTAAAAGACATTAAAAACGATGAAAAATGGAGTCAGACTCCTGTATTTGTATCACATTCTGAATCAAATCTTGACCAAATGAAACAACTTAAAGTTGTAGGCTTTTCTGGTATTCTCAAAAAGCCAATTTCACTAAAAAAACTTCAAACCGTTTTTGAGCGTTTACCTATAAAAAAGGAAATAACCGAAGATAAAATATATGATTTATCGTATTTACGCATGTTTTCGGGAGGCGATAAAGAATTTGAAGCAGGAATTATTAAATACTATCTTGAAAATTCAAATATTGTAACCACCGAATTACAAAATGAATTTGATAATAAGGATTTTAAGAAAATTGTGAAAATAGCTCACACGTTTGCAAATCAATCATACTTTTTTGGTTACAAAAGTTTATATAAAAACATTCAAATCCTTGAAAAAGAAGCAACAAGCGAAAAAACAAAAAATGTTAAACGGTTAATTTTAGAAATAACCAAACAGAATAATCAATTATTAACCCAGTTAAGCAAAATATAATTCAAGATGAAAATATTAGTTTGTGAAGATGATGTTATGCTATCAAAAGGAATAGAATTTCGCTTAAAAAAAGAGGGATATGAGATAACATGTGTTGAAAACGGCAAAGAAGCGATGGAAATACTCGAGGATAACGAATTTAACCTTATAATTACAGATATGCTTATGCCATACAGTAACGGTTTAGAACTTATTGATTTTGTGAGAACTAAACAAAAAATGGATACACCAATTATTGTATTATCAAGAGTAGGGGATTCTACTACTGTTGTTGAAGCATTTAAAATGGGTGCAAACGATTATGTAACAAAACCTTTTAGTCCTGAAGAATTAATACTACGCTCTAAAAGACTTATTTCTTAAATATGAAGAAAAAAATAATACTTTTACTATATATATTCTTTCTATCAATAAATGTTTTTTCTCAAGAAAATGTTAACCAAGACTCTCTTTTTATTTCAGCACGCAAACTAGCTTTTGAAAAAAAATACAATCAAGCAAAAATAATTTTAAATAAAATAATTGATTTCAACCCTCAAAACATTGACGCTCTTCTTCTTTTAGGAAATATAAATGCGTGGAACAAAAATCATAATATAGCCAACCAAAAATATAAATTAATACTTAAGCAAGACCCTAATAATATTGAATGTATTTTTTCAATAATAAATAATAATAAATGGGCAAAAAAAATAGATTCAGCAATATATTACTGTAATTATGGGCTAAAAAGGCATCCAGCAAACTCTAAACTCTTACTTTTAACTTTAGAACTATATGTTTTAAATGAAGACAAAAAAAACGCCTTCCAAATTGCTGAAAAATTAAAGAACATACCCTACGAAATTGAAAAGGTTGAATTACTTTTACAAGAACTTAGGCAAAAGACTGCTAAAAATTCAATTTTCATATCCAACCTTACAAACTATTTTAAAACACCATATAAAAAAATAACAAACATTACTACTATAGGCTACGGGCATGTTTTTAAGCATGCGGTAATAGATTTTCAAACAAATATTATTAATTTGAATATTAACGGACAAAGAAATACGCTAAATCCTGGCTTTCAATACGAAGTTGACTTCTACCCAATATTCAAAAAGAATTTATACATGAACCTTAATTATGCAAGCTCTCAATCGGGATTATTCCCTAACAAAAGAGCTGCTGTCGAGGTTTACAAAGGATTTGGTGCTGGCTGGGAAGCTTCGTTGGGCTATAGGTATATGTTTTTTGTTTCAAGTATCAAAAATATTGAAGTAAATATTTTAACTGCCTCTATCACACATTATTTTAATAACTACATGATAACTTTTAGGTCTTATTTAATTAAACCTGAAATAAAACTTCAAAGCTCAAATGTTTTAACTATAAGAAAATATTTTTCAAATAAATATAATTATTTTGACTTACAATTATTCTATGGAAATTCCCCTGATTACCCCGAAAATAATATAAATAACCCCGACATATATAATTATAAAAGTTACAAAATTAGAGGAGAATACAACGCTTCATTAAAAAATAATTTATACTATAAAATTGGCATATCAGTTGGAGCTTTTGAGTACAACAGTAACGAATACAGAGGAGAA
>JAOZLS010000262.1:4854-5997 GCA_029934705.1 Bacteroidales bacterium
TATTATCTGTATTTATATTGGGTATCATTATTTTTTTTAACAAAATTTTTCTTAAAATAAAAGAAAAAAAAGAAAATTTAATAAAAGACAAATTTGAAAATCAACTTACAGAATACCTTTTTGATGATGATTTTCCTATTCACGAAAAAATAATTATTAACACTAGGCTACAAAAAAAATACTTAATTGAAGTAATAATAAATTTTTATGCAAATTATAAAGGGGAAGCCAAAAACAAACTTCGTAAATTATATTTTGATTTACAATTAAATGCAATCTCTCAAAAGAAAATCCACAGCCTATTTTGGTACAGGAAAATAAATGGGTTAAGAGAGCTTGTAGCAATGAAAATAAAATGGGAAAATACTAAAATACTTAAATTCCTAGAAAGTAAAAACACCATTTTAAGGTTAGAATCGCAAATGGCTCTTATGAAATTACTACCAAGTGTACCATTCGCTTTTATTGATTCAATAAAAAATAATTTATCGGAATGGGAACAACTTAACATTTACGAAATGATTAAGGAACAAGAAATTGAAGCACCAGAATTTACACTTTGGCTTGACACTAAAAACATTTCTGTTATAATTTTTTCACTTAAAATGATACGCTTTTTAAAACAAGTAAGCCAATACGAACAAGTATATAAAATATTACAGCACGAAAACTCTACTGTAAGAATTGAAACAATTAAAACCCTAGGTGAAATCTCAAATATTGAAGACACTAATAGATTTATTAAAATATACCCGAAATTTGAACAATTAGAAAAAAACGCTTTTATAAAAAGTTTTGAAAACCTATTTTCCCCAGAACATATCCCATTCCTACTTTCACTACTTAGCTCTGCAAATTTTGAAATAAAAATGGCTGTATGTTATGCCCTTAAAAATATTGGTAAAGAAGGAAAAGAAGCAATGTATAATTATGAGAAAACAAACATTGAAATTGGTCCTTTTGTATTACACGTTTCAGATGAAAGAATAATAAATGGTTGAAATACTTAGAGATATTATAAATTATGTAAACCCTGTTGTTGCAGTGCTATTCATTATATATGCAATTGCAATATTTTCGTTGTACATAATACTTTCTGCTATATCAGCTTCTACTCTTAGCCAATATCTTAAGAAGAACAGA
>JAOZLS010000263.1 GCA_029934705.1 Bacteroidales bacterium
TTTGCAGTATTATATAATGGTGAGTTTCCGCAAAGAGTAATAGTTAATTTGTATTTTTTCCAAAAACCTGTAAAGAATTTTCTCTCCAAGTAATCATGTATATGTAGTTTTTGGTCTGGAACAATATTTTGTAATTTGTTAATTAAAACAGTGTCTTTCCCAAACTTCTTATCTAAATCGTGAAGTAATAATTCAGCAACATCATCTCTTTCATCAACTAGTTGATTTATAAGAGCTTCTTGGATGTTCCCCTCTTTGTAATTTACATTGTATTTTATAAAACTAACAGAGTAAATAGAGCTTAAAAAAATAAATATTACAAGACTATAAAAACTATATTCATTTTTAAAAAAACGAATTACTATTATTGAAATTATAGTTGAAATATAGTATAAATAGGTATATGGCTCAGTTATATTTAACACAAAAAAGCTAAAAATACCTGTAGTAACAATTACTGCAAGTACTGTTAGCCTTATTTGTTTAAAAGTTATAAAGTGTGGAATAATTTTAATAATTCTATCGCTTAAAACAATAAATGAGCTTAAAAGTAGTGCAATAATAAGGTAGGCAGAAAGGCTAAATGTATTAAAATCTAATATTCTATGAATTTCAAAAGAAATATTTGAATTCATAATTAAGTTTTCAATTGTTTTTGAAATAAAAATAAGGTAAAGAGCTGTAAGAGTTATTGAAAAAAATATAAGGACAGGAATTAATTTTACGGCTTTTTCAAAAGTCTTTTCAAATAATTTGTCTAAAGGAATAATTCTGAAAACATTTATTGAAAAAAACAATAATAACATCGAATTCATAATTACATCTCCTAAATACGGAAATAAAATATTTCCTGCATATACCTCGGGAGTAAAAAAGTTTAGCGAATAGAAGAAAAAAGGAAATTTAGATACAATCATAAAATATCTACCAGTAATTAATATAATTGTTGTTGCTAAAATTATATAATAAGAATATTTTTTTTCGCTAATTGCTAAAAATATTTGATTTATAAACAAAAGTAAAAATCCAAAACTTAAAAAGTAAAGTATTGCTGTTAATCCTGTAATATTCTGAACTGGATTTACTCTATTTACAGGAACTAAAGAAAATACATATTCGCCAGAGCTGTCTTTTATGTTTTTACCTTGGGTTACAGGAATTGATGACAGTTTTACTGACGACGGTATTTCAAGTCCTGAGCGAAAACTGTTTTTTAAATATTTATTTTCGTATGAAAAATTATTTTTTATTTTTATTAAACCAATTATAGAAATATCATTTTCATAAAAAGCACGAACTTCGTACCACGCATTTTCTGTTTTTATTATTTTATCTGTATTAAAAAGTGACTCAGACAATAAAAATGGAACAGGTGTATTATTTCCAGACCAGTATTTTAACGAATCGTTTTGATAAATTAATATAGCAAAACCGTCTTTCTCTAAATTGCTGTAATCTCCTGCAATAGACCAAGTTCTTACATTTGGTTTTTGAATATATTTTTTATTTTTAACAATGTTTTTAAATTCCAAAATAAACGCATCAACTTGCTTTTCTAATTTATGGAGTTGTACTTCAATTTTTGCATTCTCAATTCTATATTCTCCTGGTTGCAAAAGATTTGTCTCAAAAAAAACTGCGGTCGTAAAAAAGAGTAATGAGAATAACAAAAACTTCGTCTTTTTATAACTTGAATCTATTTTAAAGTGTTTTTTCATGTTTTTTTAATCATTATGATATGGTTCTCCTTTAAGAATTGTAAAAGCTCTGTATAGTTGCTCGGTAAACAAGATTCTTACAGGTTGATGCGAAAATGTCATTTTAGATAACGAAATTTTTGCATTTGCTCTCTTGTAAATATCCTCAGAAAAACCGTAAGCTCCTCCAATAACAAATACTAGTTTCTTTACATTTGTAATTACTTTATTTGAAACAAAACCAGCAAATTCCTTTGAGCTATATAATTTTCCGTTTTCATCAAGAAGAACTAGAAAATCATTATCAGATATTTTTTTTAATAAATTTTCGCCCTCTTTTATCTTAAATACTTTGGGCGATAAATTTTTAGTGTTTTTTAAATCGCCAATAACTTTTATTTCAAACTTAATATATCTTTTTAT
This sequence comes from Bacteroidales bacterium, assembly GCA_029934705.1. GTDB lineage: Bacteria > Bacteroidota > Bacteroidia > Bacteroidales > JAADGE01 > DZBS01. The sequence goes on from JAOZLS010000263.1 coordinate 2,121, forward strand.
TCTTTTTTCATAATCAGAAACACCTTCTTCAATATATTTTTTACTCGTTTTACCTATAAAAATTAATTCTATATTCATTTTTCTAGCTTTGTTGTTTTTTTAGTACTGAAAATCAAATTATTACAAGTGAATACTTTGTGTTGTTAACTAAATGATATTCAAAATCAAAGATACTCTAAATAGTTATTTTATAAAAATATAATTTATCGATGTGTGTAAACCGAAGCCTTCGGTTAAATACTTGGCTTTAATATTTCTCTAGTTACGAAAAGAATGAACGACCGAAGGTTTTGGTTGAATAAAAGCGTCCTTACAAACTCGGTTTGGAATTTGATCGATGAAATGCAGTAAACCGGTCAGACGGCTGTATTTGCAAAATGCGGAGACCTATCTTTCTTATTTACTGCCAATCAACAAAACCGTCAGACCGATTTCTACACCTAAAAACATTAATTGTTTAGATGTAAAGATAACTTTAATTGTGTAAACCGAAGGCTTCGGTAGAAAAAAAATAGATTTTAAAAAAGATGTACTAATTAACAAATTTTATTATTTCTTAATAAATAAATAGATTTTATCCCTAATAAATCTAGTAAAAGTAAAGTTGAATTGTATATATTTGCAAAATAATTAAAATGATAAATGGAAATACTTCAAACAAAAAACGTAATAAAGAAATTCGGCAAATTTACCGCATTATCTGGTGTAAATATTAATGTTGAAGAGGCCAAAATTTTTGGTTTGCTAGGACCTAATGGTGCAGGAAAAACTACATTAATTAGGATAATAAACCAAATTACAGCACCCGATGCTGGTGAGGTTTTTTTATTTGGCGAAAAATTAAAGCCAGAGCATATTTCACAAATTGGATATTTGCCCGAAGAAAGAGGCTTATACAAAAAAATGGAAGTTGGCGAGCAAGCCCTCTATTTTGCCCAACTAAAAGGAATGAAAAAGTCTGATGCCCAGAGTGAACTAAAAAAATGGTTTACTAAATTTGAAATTCAAGGGTGGTGGCACAAAAAAGTTGAAGAGCTATCCAAAGGAATGCAACAAAAAATACAATTTATAACAACCATTGTGCACCGACCTAAATTGTTAATTTTTGACGAACCTTTTAGTGGTTTCGACCCAATAAATGCTGAACTTTTAAAGCAAGAAATTCTGGAACTAAAAAATAATGGTTCAACTATAATTTTTTCAACCCATAATATGGAGTCGGTTGAGCAAATTTGCGATAATATTGCTCTTATTAATAAATCAGAAAAAATTCTTGATGGAAAAGTAGATGATATTAAGCAAAAATTCAAATCAAATATATTTGAAATAACTTTTAATGGGCATTTTGATAAAATGAATGCATCATTAAGTGCGAGTTACGAAATACTTTTAGTAAAAGAAGTAAAAGCTCAAACAAATGTTCAAATTAGGTTGCTTAATGGTATGACTACTAATCAATTGCTAAATCAAATGATTAATTTTGGTAATATTTCTTCTTTTAAAGAACTTATACCAAGTATGCACGATGTTTTTATAAAAGCAGTAACCCTTGCCGAAACAAAAAATGATAATTTAGACACTTTGTAATAAAAATTATGAATAAAATACTATTAATAATTAAAAGAGAATACCTAACACGTGTTAAAAAGAAAAGCTTTTTAGTAATGACCCTTGTTGGTCCAGTGTTAATGGCAGCATTAATTTTAGCTCCTGTATGGATTTCGACATTAGGCGACGATAATAACAAAGATATTGTAGTAATAGACAAAACTAATATTTATGAAGATGTTATAAAAGACTCTGAAACACTGCATTTTAAGTTTATTAACATGGATTACGAAGATTTAAAAGCAAATTTTGAATCATTTAACTACCATGCAGTATTATTGATTTCTGAAGATGAAAGCGAATTTACACTTTATTCAAATAAGCAAGTAGAACCAGGAGTTGGCTCGCATATTGAAAAGCAAATTGAAAAATATAAGGAACTTCAAAACCTTGAAAAGTTGGGTGTAAATAAATCTCAGCTCGACTCGGCAAAAGTAGATATAAATATTTCAACAATAAAATGGACTGAGGAAGGCGAAGAAAAAACCTCGCCAGTTTTAGCACAAATAATAGGATTTATTGCAGCAATAATTATATACATGTTTATTTTTATGTATGGTGTGCAAGTTATGCGTGGTGTTATTGAAGAAAAATCTAGTAGAATTGTAGAAGTAATAATATCGTCGGTAAAACCATTTCAGTTAATGACAGGTAAAATATTTGGTGTTGCACTAGTTGCTCTAACTCAGTTTTTATTGTGGATAATACTTACTTTTTCAATAATTTTTGCAGTTCAAACATTTATGCCAGGAATTGAGCAAGATATTGCACAAAACTCCGTACAAATGGAACAAATGGGTGGTAATAACATTATTGCAGAAATATTACCTGCTTTAATGAACTATAACTGGACTATGTTGCTATCAGTTTTTGTGTTTTTCTTTATAGGAGGCTATTTATTATATTCATCATTATTTGCTGCAATTGGTGCAGCTGTTGATAATGAGACTGATACTCAGCAATTTATGTTGCCAGTTACAATACCACTGATACTTGCATTTGTTGTTGCACAAACGATAGTCCAAAATCCGTCGGGCAGTTTGGCTTTTTGGTTTTCGATAATACCATTTACTTCGCCAATAATTATGCCTGTTAGAGTAGCAATGGAAGCAGCACCACTTTGGGAAATACTTTTATCAAGTGCCACACTTATATTATCATTCTTAGGAACAGTATGGCTAGCATCAAAAATTTACAGAGTAGGAATTTTAATGTATGGTAAAAAGACTTCATACAAAGAACTTTGGAAGTGGATTAGGTATTAATTTTTTATCTTAAAACCCAAACTTTAATTCATTTATAATAAAGTCTCGGTGTCGTTGTGTTTGCAAAATTTAATACTGCTAAATATCTTATTCGCTATTTATTCAGAAATCGACACCGAGACTATATTTGCATAATTGAGTGATTGTTTTTTCTTATAGGCATTTTGGCTTTTGTTGTAAAATTCACAATTTGTTTAATAATGGTAGATACAGTCTTGTGGTTACTAAGCTGTGTCGAAGTACAGACTGTCTCAGTTATAAGTGTTAAAAAGAAAATGTCAAATTTCTAATATCAGGCAAAGTCAGTAATTCTCCATGATTTTTTTTATAATTATTTAATGTTTAGAAAGAAGCATCTAAAATATTGGGGGTTTGTAGTTTTATCTGGAATCATAATTTGGATTTTGCTTGGTTATTTTTCTGCCCAATATCTGGTAAGACCAAATAATGTAGATTTTTTGGATATTTCACATTTAGAGAATAGAAAGGTCGAATCTTTATCTTTTAATACAGATGATAATGTAATAGTTTCTGCATGGTTTATTGATAATAGTTCAGAAAAAGCAATAATTTTATTATCAGGAATACAAGGAAATAGATTATCACAAATTGAAAGAGCAAAATTTTATTTAAATCAAGGTTTTTCAGTTTTAATACCTGATTTGCGTGGAACAGGGAAGAGTAGTGGCAAAATAATTAGTTTTGGCTGGCACGAACGAAAAGATTTGCTTGCATGTGTGAATCAGTTAAAACAAAAGAATATAAAAAAGATATCTGTTGTAGGACAATCTCTAGGTGCTGCAACAATTGTTTATGCAAATGTTGATTATTCCGAATTTGAGTTTATAGTATTGGAATCATGCTATGATAATATTGAAAGTGCATTTAAAAACAGAATTGAAAAATTTCATCTGCCATATTTTGTATTTAAACCTTGTGCATCCCTGAATAGCGTTGTCCGATTAATAAATAATTTATAAACATTCCAT
>JAOZLS010000264.1 GCA_029934705.1 Bacteroidales bacterium
TAGTCCACCTAAATATGCCAAAATAGTTTTGAGTCAATACTGTAATTTTAAAATTAAAGCTTTCTTTTTTTGTTAAGCAAATTAATATTCATAAATAAAATATATATTTTAAACTATTTTAACATTTATTTGCCCTAACTATTGATTTTAAGTAATTCATTGCTTAAATTTGTATAAAATCAGAAATATCTATTAGAAATGTAACAATTCAATATAATTCTTCGTATGATATACTATCGGGATAAATCAATTAGATTTATTTCGTTTTTTTTTTCGCCTTAAAATTTTGCAATGAAAACCGATAATAGAGACACCGACTATTTTAATAGATTATTAGATAATGAATTTGAAGATTTGTTAAAATTAACTTCACGCTTAACCAAGCCAGAATCGTTGGATAAGGTTAAACGTGCTTATTTATTTGCAAGAGATGCACATACAGGTGTTTTTAGAAAAACAGGAGATAAAATTCCTTATATGATGCACCCTTTGGCAGTTGCGAAAATTGTTGCCATAGAAATGGGTTTTGGTTCAACAACTATTGCCGCAGCTTTATTGCACGATGTAGTTGAGGATACAGATTATACAGTTGACGATTTAGAAAAATTATTTGGTAAAGATGTTGCTATTATTGTTGATGGTGTTACAAAAATTGATAGTATAAAAGATGCTAAACGCTCAAAACAAGCTGATACTTTTCGTAATTTTATTTTAAAAATGTCCGAAGACAAAAGAATCGCTTTTGTTAAAATTGCCGACCGACTTCATAATTTACGAACAATAGAAGATATGTCGGAGAATAATAAAATGATTAAAACAGCCGAGTCTTTTGAAATATATGCTCCGTTAGCACATCAGCTTGGACTTTTTAAAATTAAAAAAGAAATTGAAGACCTAAGTTTTAAAAATAGATTTTATGACGACTATATAAATATAAAAAATATAGTTGAAAGTTATAAAGATGTAGCAGAAGTTAGATTAGAGCGAATTTTACAACCATTAAGCGAAACTTTATCCAAAAATAAATATAATTACAGAATAATTCCATTAACAAAATCCTATTATAAAACATGGCAAATAATTCAAAATAAGAATGTTAGTTTTGATGAAATAAATAATTTTCTTACCATTAGAATTGTTATTAAGCCAGAAGATACTATACCCGATAAGCAGCAATGCTACCTAGTTTATTCCTATTTAACCGATATTTTTCTTGTTAGAGACAATAGCCTAAAAGATTTGATAACTCACCCTAAATCCAATGGCTTTGAAGCAATAATTACCAGTGTTATGTTTAGTGGATATTGGTTTGAAGTTCAAATAATGACCGAGAGAATGCACCAAATTGCAGAAAAGGGCTATGCTAGACATCACGACAATGTACATCTTCAAAATATAAAGCAATGGAATCAATCTTTAGGCGAACTGCTTAAAACAAAAGAACTTACAAATGAAGAAATTATTGATATTATTAAACCTCAAGACCGTGAAATTTACGTTATTACGCCAAGAGGTGATATAAAATCTCTTAGAAAAGGAGCAACTGTTTTAGACTTTGCTTTCTCAATTCATTCCGATTTAGGACTTCAATTTATTGCAGCACAGGTTGATAAAAAGATTGTTGGCTATGATTATGTGCTTTCAAATGGGCAGGAGGTAAAAATTATTTCATCAAAAAAGACAAAACCCGAAAGAGCCTGGGCAGAAAGTGTTACAATGGTTAATCATAAAGCCATTCTCGATAATTATTTTAAGAAATTAAGGCGAAAAGTTATAAGTAAAGGTGAAAAACTTTTTTCAGAATTTTTAGAAAGAAAAAAATATAAACCTGAGTATTTATCAGTGTTTATAAATAAATATAAATGTAATAATAAAGAAGACTTCTACTTTAGAATTGCTAAAAAAACAATTAGCGAAGACGATTTAATTAAAAAAATATCCTCTGAACACGGATTTACCAAGAAATTTTGGGATCTTTTTGGTTCGCCTAAATCTACTCAAAAAGCAGAACAGAATCATCACTATTTTCATCCTAAAAAGCCTTTTGTTATTAGAAATTTAGACGATGTTTCGCTTGCTGTATGCTGTCATCCGTTGGAGGGCGACAAAGCAATGATTCATAAAGATGGGGATAATTTTATTGTTCATAAAACAGACTGCCAGAAAGCAAAAACATTAAATACTTCGCAAGGGCAAAACACAACTACTGTAAAATGGGAACTACCCGAAAGCTCTGATTTTAGAGCAAAAATTAAAATTAAAGGAATTGACAGGCATGGACTTTTATCCGATATTTTACAAATAATTTCTGATGAAATGGATATAAATATGAAGTCGCTAATGATAAAGTCAGAAAAAAATATTTTTATTGGAATAATTGAATTATTTGTAACAAACTCTAAAAACCTGAATAATCTCATTATTAAAATCGGAAATGTTAAAAATGTAAATAAAGTTTATAGATCTACTTCTTTTAAATAAATGAAAATAATTAAGCGAATATCTTCGATAGTAATAGTCTTAGTTATAATTCTGCTTTTATTTCGTGGCTCAATTTATAGAAAACTAATAAACTATAAATCTGTTATAATACGTAAAGAATATGTTGTAAAAAGTAGTAAATTGGTTAATTGTATAGAACTTAATTCTGAAAATAAACAAAACCTTAATATTGATGAAATCATAAAATTAGCACTCTTAATTACTTCGCAGGAATTAAACTTTACCGCAGATAAAAATTACAACGACCCAAATAAATTAATTATTTCTAAAACTGCACATTGTGTCGGATACGCTTCATTTTTTTCTTCAACATGTAATTATATTATAAAAAAGAATAAGTTAGATACTGTTTGGACAGCAAAACCGTATAAAGGTGAAATTTATTTTTTAGGTGTAAATGTTCATAAATATTTGAATTCGCCATTTTTCAAAAATCACGACTTTGTTATTATTGAAAATAAATTATCAGGTGAGATACTAGCAGTTGACCCTACAATTAACGATTATTTTTATATAAATTTTGTAACAATAAAAAAGTCGAAAATAGAATAGCTGAAAAATAAATAATTATCGAATTATTTTTATATTTTTGGTGAAAATATAGAAAAATGCTAGACAGAAAAAAAACACCCCAATTTCAAACAGCTGAAAAAATAAATTTTGTAAAAGCTGAAAAGAAATTTTTAGATAATGGGATACCTTATTATTATATAAATGCAGGAGAGCAAGAGCTTGTTAAAATAAATTTTTTATTTGAAGCAGGAGCCGTAAACTCCCCAAATCCTTTAATTGCCGAAACTACAAATGCAATGCTAAATGAAGGAACAAAAGATTTATCGGCTGCCCAAATTGCTCAAATAATAGATTTTTATGGTGCATATATAAGTCTGGAAACTGGAAGACATAATTCTGGAGTTACGCTTTATACGCTAAATAAGCATCTTGAAAAAACTATTGCAATCGTTTATAAAATGCTTAACGAGTCGGTTTTTCCCGAAAAAGAAACCGATACATACTTAAAAAATGAATTTCAAGATTTTTTAATTGATAAAGAAAAGCCAGAGGTTTTGGCACGTACTCAATTTTATAAAACAGTTTTTGGAAGTAAGCATATATACGCAAGTGCTATTGAAGAGCATCATTATAAGCAAGTTAATAAACAGCAACTTGTTGATTTCTACAATAAATATTATAATTTTTCTAAGCTATCAATAATTGTATCTGGAAAAGTAGAAACACAGCACTTTGATATTCTGAATAAATATTTTGGAAAACAGACTATTATTAAAACTAACGATAGTTTAAATATTGATTATACAACAGATTATAAGCCTTCGCAAAATATTTTTATTGAAAAGAAGGATGCAGTTCAGGCATCTATAAAGATTGGACAAATATCTATAAATAAGAATCATTCCGATTTTATTAAACTATCAGTTACAAATACTTTTTTAGGAGGTTATTTTGGCTCTAGGTTAATGGCTAATATTAGGGAAGATAAAGGTTACACTTATGGAATTTATTCTGCAAATGTATCTCAATTGCACTCTGGTCTTTTCGTAATTGCAGCAGAAACTGGCAAAGAGGTTTATCAAAAAGCAATTGATGAAGTATTTAAAGAGTTAAAGATTTTTAGAACAACACTTGTAAAAAATGAAGAACTACAGCGTGTTAGAAATTATTTAACAGGTCAATTAGCATCTTCTTTTGATGGCCCTTTTTCATTGTCATCTGCATTTCAATCGCTTTTAGAATATGATTTAGATTATACATTTTTCGATAATTATTTTAATACAATTAAAAATATTAAAGCAGAAGAAATACGTGATATAGCACAAAAATATTTGAATGAAGAAACAATGTCTGTTATTACTTCGTGTAGTAAATAATATCTACTAAATAGTTCGTTTATAATTTAAAAAGCTACTTTTAAAAAAAGTAGCTTTTTGAATTATAAAAAATAGGCTATATTAATATCTATTCCATGTTGTCTTTTTAGTTTCAACAGGATTAATGCAAATTACAGGAATTTGAGATGAGTTATAAATAATTTGCTCGTCCCAAGTAGAGAAAAATGCAACTTTATCTTTATTAATAAGTGTCATTATTAATTCTGCTTCGTTTTGTACTGCATAGTCAATAATTTGTTTTGCAAAGTTTCCAGCTCCTGGCTCCGACACTTTATCTACATATTCTACCTCATATTCATCAAACAAATTCTTGATTTGTTTTGTAACATTCATTATTCGAGTTTTGTAATATTTTTCCGATTCAAATTTAGGAATAAGGTGAACAACAGCTCCAAAAGTTTTAGCTATATTAATAGCCCATACAACTTTCTGTCTGTCTTGTGTTTGTGCTGTAACAGGGAAAACTATACTTTTGTATCCTAATGAATAAGAGCGTTTTTGAACTACAATTGTAGGTGTATTAGTTAACGATACAATTTTTAAAACATAGCTTCCTGTTATTTTTTGGAAACCAACTTTACCATGAGTTCCTAAAATAATTAGTTTAACACCTAATTTATCGGTAACACTTTGAATTTTATCAAATAAATTTCCGTTTCTTATTAAATATTCGACTTTTATTCCATGTTCTTTTTCGTAACCTGCAACTTTTTCGTCAAGAACTTCTGATATAGATTCTCTTGTCAAATTTTCAGTTTCAAGGTATTTATTTGTATCTTTGTTAACAACATGAATTAAAAATACACGATAATTCATTATTTTTGCAACCGATATTCCATGCTCAATGGCATTCTCACAAACTTCTGAAAAGTCAGTAGGGATAAGAATAATATCATTCAAATTCTGTGTCATAATAGCTTATTTTTTATGCAAATTAATTTTACACTAATATAGAGCTAATATGTGTTTAAAACAAATTTTTTATCAAATTTTTTATGAATTTCATCAATTTCTCTTATAACTGCATATAACATACTTTTTTATGAAAATTAAATTGTTTGTTTTTTCGTACTTATTGCAACTTTTTGCCTTTCATATATTGTGCTTGAGTGGAAATGGATATTTGCGGATTATAATCTAGTTTATAGACTTTTACTCTCTAGTTTTTAATTTATGCATTAATTATGAATATATTGTTAGCACAATATTTCTCTTTCCTCCTACATTTCTAAATTCGCAAAGATAAATACCCTGCCATAAACCTAAATTTAATTTTCCATCTGTTATAGGAATTGTTATAAAATTGCCTGTAAGTGTGGTTTTTACATGTGCTGGCATGTCATCATCTCCCTCAAAAGTGTGTGTGTAATACGATTCGTTTTCAGGAACTAATTTATTGTAAATATTCTCAAAATCAACTCTTACAGATGGATCAGCATTTTCATTTATGCTAATTGCTGCCGAGCTATGTTTTATAAATATATTGAGTAAACCGTTTTTTGGTAAATTTTTTAGCTCATTTAATATATATTTGTCAATTAAATGAAATCCTCTTTTAAATTGAGGCAA
>JAOZLS010000265.1 GCA_029934705.1 Bacteroidales bacterium
ATACCAAATATGGTGCAAGACCTCTTAAAAGAGCAATCCAAAAATACTTGGAAGATGAAATGGCCGAAATTATTATTGAAGCTTCAATTAAAGAAGGCGATGAAATTAAAGTTGATATGAATAAGAAGAATACTAAAGTTGACATTAGTGTTATCAAATATGATAAAGAAGAAAATAAACCTTCAACAGAAAATGACAGTAACGAAAAATAAATAATGAAAAACGTTAAAGAGAAATTTTTTAGATATATTAAAATAGATACTAAATCAGATCCTGAGTCTAAGACAACACCTAGTACTCAAAAACAATTTGATTTAGCAATAAAGTTAAAAACAGAGATGGAGATGTTGGGTTTAAAAGATATAACCCTAACTGAAAAATGTTATTTATCCGCAACTCTTCCATCAAATATTGATATAGATATACCTGTTGTTGGGTTTATATCTCATATAGATACTGCACCCGATACTTCTGGAACTAATGTTTCTCCTCAAATTATCGAGAATTATAAAGGTGATGATATAATATTAAATAAAGATGAAAATATTTTACTATCACCAAATGATTTTCCTGAATTAAAAAAGTATATAGGACAAACAATTGTTACTACAAATGGTAAAACTCTTTTAGGTGCCGACGATAAAGCCGGAATAGCTGAAATAATGACAGCCATTGAGTATTTAATTAATAATCCTGAAATTAAGCATGGTAAAATAAAAATAGGATTTACTCCTGACGAAGAAATTGGCAGAGGTGCCGATTTTTTTAATGTTGAAAAATTTGGAGCCGACTTTGCCTACACAATGGATGGAGGCGAAATAGGAGAACTAGAATACGAAAACTTTAACGCAGCATCACTATCAGTTGAAGTAGTTGGAAGAAATGTTCATCCAGGAACTGCCAAAAATCAAATGATTAACTCATTGCAAGTTGCAATGGATTTTAACAATAAACTTCCTGCAACTCAACGTCCCGAGCATACCGAAGGATACGAAGGCTTTTTTCACCCAATTCAAATGTCTGGTAATATTAATAAAACTAATATAGAATATTTAATAAGAGATCATGATAAAATCGAATTTGAAAATAAAAAGAAACTTGCACAAGATATTGCAAACGATATTAACAAAAAATATAACAAAAATATAATAACAGTTGATATTACTGACAATTACTATAACATGGCAGAAAAAATACAACCTGTTATGCACATTATAGATTATGCAAGAATTGCAATGGAAGAAGCAAATATAAAACCTCTAATAAAACCCATAAGAGGAGGAACCGACGGTTCTAGGCTTTCATACATGGGTTTACCTTGTCCTAACATTTTTACAGGAGGTCATAATTTTCACGGAATATACGAATACATACCTATAAACTCTATGGAAAAAGCCACAGAAGTTATAGTTAATATATGTAAAAACTTAGCTAAATAAAATAATCGAAAACCTATAATAAATATATATATAAATGAGCATTGTTGATAAAGTCCTAGGTAAAGTTTTTGGAGATAAATCAGGTAAAGATATTAAACTGATAAATCCAATTGTTACTAAAATTAATAACGAATATAATTCTTTTAAAAATTTATCTAACGATGAACTTAGAGAAAAAACTATCGTTTTAAAAAATGAAATTCAAGATTATATAAAAGAAGAAAATGATGAAATAAATAAACTTAAATCTGACATAGAAGAAGGTAAAGTTAGCCTTATGGACAGAGAAGATGTTTATACCAAAATTGATGAAATCGAATCTAAGATTGATGATAAAATTGAAGTAAAATTAGACGAAATTCTTCCTACAGCCTTTGCAATAGTAAAAGATACTGCAAGACGCTTTTTTGAAAACGAAGAAATAGTTGTTACTGCAAGCGACTACGACCAGGAACTTGCTCCGCACCGAGAGGACATTAGCATAAATGGCGACAAAGCAACATTTCAAAATAAATGGATAGCTGGAGGAGTTGAAATTTTATGGAACATGATACATTACGATGTTCAGCTCATTGGTGGTGTGGTACTGCACCAAGGAAAAATTGCAGAGATGGCAACTGGTGAAGGAAAAACCCTTGTTGCAACTCTACCTGTTTTTCTTAATGCACTTACAGGTAGAGGCGTACACCTTGTAACAGTAAACGATTATCTTGCAAAAAGAGATGCCGAGTGGATGGGAACTCTTTACCAATTCCACGGACTTAAAGTTGACTGTATCGACAATCATCAACCAAATACAGAAGGCAGACGTAAAGCATATAAAGCAGATGTTACCTTTGGTACAAATAATGAATTCGGATTTGACTACCTTAGAGATAACATGACCCAGAATACTGGAGAGCTAGTTCAAAAAAGACATAACTATGCAATTGTCGATGAGGTTGACTCTGTTTTAGTTGATGATGCAAGAACTCCATTAATAATTTCAGGACCAGTTGGTAAAGGCGAAAAAGATAAAGAAATTTTTGAAAATCTAAAGCCTAAAGTAATACAGTTATATACTGCACAACGTAATTTAGTTACCGATTTACTAGCCGAAGCAAAAAGACTTCTTAAATCTCAAGATAAAAAAGAAAGAGAAAAAGGTGCATTGCAACTACTAAGAGCACACAAAGGTTTACCTAAAACTAAAGCAATAATAAAATTCCTTAGTCAAACAGGCATGAAAGCCCTTATGCACGCAACTGAGAATGTGTATTTAGCCGACAATGCCAAAAGAATGCCAGAGGTTACCGATGCTCTTTTCTTCGTAATTGATGAAAAAAACAACTCTGTTGAAATGACAGATAAAGGTATTGACTTAATTTCTGGGGCACTCGATGATAAAAACTTTTTTATTCTACCCGATATAGGAGTGGAAGTTGCTAAACTTGAACAATCTGGAAAAGAAGAACAACAAATACTAGAAGACAAAGATAAACTAATATCAGACTATTCAATTAAAACAGAAAGAGTTCATGCAATAAATCAATTACTAAAAGCCTATGCTAGTTTTGAAAAAGATGTTGAATATGTAGTAATTGATAATAAAGTTAAAATTGTTGATGAACAAACAGGTCGTATTATGGATGGCCGAAGATATTCTGACGGCTTACATCAAGCAATTGAAGCAAAAGAGAATGTTACTGTAGAAGCTTCAACCCAAACATTTGCAACCGTAACTCTTCAAAATTATTTTAGAATGTACCATAAGCTTGCTGGTATGACGGGTACTGCCGAAACCGAAGCTAAAGAATTCTGGGATATTTATAAACTCGATGTAGTTGTTATTCCTACAAACAGACCAATAGTTAGAAACGACTACCACGACAAAGTATTTAAAACTAAGCGTGAAAAATATAATGCTGTAATTTATGAAATAGCAGACCTTGTAAAAGCAGGAAGACCAGTTCTTGTTGGTACAACATCTGTAGAAATTTCGGAATTACTTAGTAGAATGCTTAAAATAAGAAAAATTGAGCATAACGTACTTAATGCAAAACTACACCAACGAGAAGCAGATATTGTTGCTAAAGCCGGACATAAAGGCGTTGTAACGATTGCAACAAACATGGCAGGTAGGGGAACCGACATTAAACTATCTCCTGAAATTGTTAAATCTGGTGGTCTTGCAATTATCGGAACAGAAAGACACGACTCTCGACGTATTGACAGACAGCTTAGAGGTAGAGCTGGACGACAAGGAGATCCAGGTTCATCGCAATTCTTTGTTTCGCTCGAAGACGATTTAATGAGAATGTTTGGATCAGACCGTATTGCAAAGCTCATGGACAAAATGGGATTAGAAGACGGAGAGGTTATACAACACTCAATGATTTCGAAATCTATTGAAAGAGCTCAAAAGAAAGTTGAAGAAAATAACTTTGGAATACGTAAGCGTTTGTTAGAATATGATGATGTAATGAATTCTCAAAGAGAAGTAATTTACAAAAATAGAAGACATGCACTTTATGGCGAAAGAATAGGCGTTGATTTAACAAATATGATTTATGATACTTGTGACAGTATTGTTAATTCACATTTAGGAGCAAGTTTTGAAGAATTTAAAATCGATTTACTTAAAATATTAGGATTAGAAAGTCCTATTGATGAAAAAGAATTTACAAAAGGTAACCCACAAAAAAATATTGTAAAGATTTTTGAGAGTGCTGTTGAAAACTATAAGCGTAAAAAAGAAGTAATTATTAAACAAGCTTTACCAGTTATTAAAAATGTATATGAAACCATGAAGGGGCAATATACAAACATTGAAGTTCCAATGACTGATGGCTTAAGAGTTTATAGAATTGTTGTAAATTTAGAAAAAGCATATAATACAAATGCCCAAGAAGTTGCCGATTCATTTGAGCAGCAACTTATTCTTGCAATAATTGACGATTCGTGGAAGGAACATCTTCGTGAAATGGATGACCTAAAGCAATCTGTACAAAATGCTTCTTATGAGCAAAAAGATCCATTATTGATTTATAAATTTGAATCATATAATCTTTTTAAAGCTATGATTGATAAAAACAATAAAGATATTGTTACAGCATTAATGAAAGCATCAATCTTTGTTCAAGATTCAAATCAAATACAGCAAGCTAAGATTCAGAAAATGGATTTAAGCAAATATGACACTCAAAAGGACGAATACTCTAGAGAAAATCCACAGCAACAGCAAAAAGAAAAAATGCAACCTATAAGACATGAGAAGAAAATAGGTAGAAACGAAACTATTAAAGTAAGATATCAGGATGGAAAAGAGAAAGAAGGTAAATACAAAAAATTCCAATTTGATATTGAAAACGGTAGTGCTGTGCAAATAGATTAACAAATAAATACAACAAAAACGTTAAAGGTATATTATAAATATTTATAATATACCTTTTTTTTATCTCAAAAATGGTTTAAAAGCCAAGCAAATAGGGCAGAATTACTTAAAACAATTCCTAAAAACAGCCTATTTTAGATATAAATTTATCTATCTGCTGATGAAAAATAGCCTATTTTTATCACTTTTACGACTTTTCTGAAAAAATATCAATATTATTTTATATGTTATACAACATATAAAATTGTAGTCAAAACGAGTGAAAAACATTCGCAAATACAATACACTGATATTCAGGCAGATGACAATTCAGTATCCCAAAAGCCTTGATACCATTGACTTTAAGGAAACTTGGAAAAATAAAGTAACGCCTAATTTACAATAAATCAACTACATTTTACAAATAATTGGGAAAATCGCAATTTCGTAAAAACCTCAAAAACAACCACTTATAAAATGACAAAATTTGGATATGTCAAAAAAATGTTATTTATTTGCTGACAGTTAATGAGTTACAGCTCTTATAAATATAGATAATAATAAAAGGGCTGTTGACTTTTATTGAAATTATGGAAAAATTTAATTTTGAACAAAACAAAGTAAAGGTATTATTAATAGGTGTATCTAAATATTATGAAGATAAAACAATTAATTCGATACCAAACGTAAAGAGAAACATTACTTTATTAAAGCAAGCTTTTCTTTCGAACACAGTTCTTAACATTACTGAAGAAGACCTTACTGTTTCGTTAAACGAAAACAGAACGAATATAGAACGTAGGTTGATACAAGCTTCAAGAGAAGCAAAAAATCATTCGTACACACTTTTAGTGTATTATGCTGGTCACGGTATAATTAGTACTCAAGATTTTGGACTTTATCTTACTGCTTCAAATACAACCAACGAATTTCTTGAATCTGATGGTATTAATATATCAAAGTTTAGAGAAATAATTGAAAATTCTAGAGCAGGACGAAAAATAGTTATAATGGACTCATGTCATAGTGGTGCTATTCATAACTCAATGAATAACGTTTCTTCTCAAATTCAAAGTGAATTGAATAAATTTGAAGGTACTTATGTTATTACATCAGCATCAAAGGATGACCCAGCGTTATACCCGGCCGATAAACCTAAGTTACCAACTTATT
>JAOZLS010000038.1:0-7533 GCA_029934705.1 Bacteroidales bacterium
GTACAATTCCTGTAACAGGTTGATTGTATTTTGTCGCAAAATCTGTTATTTTGTATTTTTGTCCTTGTATTAGATCACCACTTGCTTTTAGTGTTAATAATTCCGCATGCGATAAAACAATCATTGTGGTAGCTGAGCCAAAATCCTCCCAGTCTGCTTCTGTTGTTACATCATCATTAGGGTTGTTAATTAATTTTTTCCATACACCTAAATCGGTATCATAAACAAGCATTCCTATCCAGCGTTGAACAAAAGTAAGAGCTAACCTCTGTACAGTTGTAAGCATCGTTTTTTTATCAAGCGGTGATGCTGAACCTAAAACAAAACTTGATGCTACTTGTATGCCTGTTAATGCTCCCATTTTTAAAAATTAAATGCGTTTGAAAAATTAGATTGTGTTGTGTCATTTTTCAGGATATAAACCCTGTAAGACTGTGTTGTACCGTCCAAACCAACAATATCATAAGTAAATGTATCGTAATCTGTTATTGTGTCAAATCCTGTATTATCAATCACTTCAGATAATGCTCCGTAACTTGCAGGATACATAATGCAAAATCTACCATTTGTAGGGCTTGAAACAACTGTTTTGTTAGACTTTGTTGCAACAAGCAAATTCATTCCTGAAAGTGCAATTATTTCTGCACGTGTCATGCCGTCCATAATATCTCCGCTTTCATCTACCCAACCTGTGAAATAAGGGTATGTGAAATTATAATTAAGAGTTGCTGTATCTGTTCGTCCTTCACTATCTGTAATTCTAACTGTATATGCTTGATTATTTACAATCGTAAACGTATCTTGTTTCGATATGCTAGTTGAAGGTGTTGGGTTTATTTCGCTATCAAACAACATTCCTCCTGTTGTTCCTCTAAAAAACTCCATTACAGCAAGTGTTCCTTGCGGATTTTGTCCTAAAATTGCATTTCCTGTTATTGAAGGATTAACAACATCATTCCCTAATTCTCTCAAGCTATTTGCAGGAGCGAATGATATTGAAATATTTGGTGCTATACTTGTGAACATAAATATTTGATCTAAGGCATCTTCAACTGTTGTTACAGAAACAGATTCGTGAAACCTTGAGCTGTATGCGTCTCTTATATATTCAGAACCGTTATTGTTTCCATCATTATCATCTTCAAATAAATAAGCTGTTGATATACGATAATCTACTGCATCAAGCGTTACTTTATCATTTGGAAGGTCAAAATATGAGCTGCTTAGATTTGTGAAAATATAATTTTCAAAATCAGTATATTCTTTTGCTATGTCGTATTTATAAATTCTAATCATTTTCTTTAAAAATTAACAAAACCTAACAATCTTAATTCATCTTTATTAACAATAGCATATTTCCTTTCTTTTATTTCAACTCCAACTTTACCATTTGCTGAAATAACTGTATATGAGTTTTTATTTACTTTTAAAACAATTTCGGCATGTCCGTGTGTTGGCTTATTCATGTGCCTATAAAATGCAATTGAACCTACTCTTGGTTTTTTTGTTACTTTATAAATATTAGAATTTCTATTTTTTAAAAGTTTAGCCCATGTTCCCTGGCTACTTGCATTTACTAATTTATTTATTGCAGATGCTTTCTTGCCATCAAAAGTCCTTAACAAAACTAATTTTACAAAGAGTACACAATATTCAAGTGGCTTTTTCCACCCTACACTTTTCATTAATGCTTCAAAATGTTTATTTTCCCAACCTTTATTATTATGTATTTCTTTTATTCCTACATATTTTTTTGCTTCATTTATTATTTTATTTCCATTTTTATTAAATGTATATAAGATAACACCCACCGTTGTTATACCTGTTACAGCTATTGCAGGAATTGTATATTTATGTATGTTTTTTGTAATTTTCATTATACAAGTTTATATCCTTTATAACCTCTACTTTTAAGGCTGTTTTTATTTTCTTCGGTAAATTCCATTGTTTTAATCTCCTCGGCATTAAACCACTTTGAAAGACTACCATTTATTTGCTTTACTTCTATTCTTTTTTTCTTCCAAAATATACCGCCTGTTATATCTTCATAGTTTTTTTGTTTTCCTGTTGCTACGGCATTTGTGAAAAAGCTGTATTTTTTCATTGTCCCATCTTTCCCGTAATCTCCGCTTTCCTCAAAGTAGTTGGTTTCTGCAGTAAATGATACAAGTTTTCCTTCAGCAAAATATTCGGGATTTTCGTTGTCATCGGCTGGTTTATAAGTGTCGGCAACTACTTTTAAAAACTCTGCATACTCACTAGAATTAAGTTCTTTTTGTAAATGAACAGAAAGGTTATCGTTATATAACTTTTTGTATGATGTATGAATATCGCTAAATTTCAACTCTGTATTATTTGAAATTTCGTAAGCAACTTTCATTATTTCTACTTCGTTTGTTCCATCGGGTATCCACTTTGTACCAGAGGGAAACATTGCAACTCGTAGTCGTTTTGCAAGTTGAACTTGCGGACTTTGGTCTTTATTGGCATTATTTGCCCTTATGTATTTTATTCCTTTATATCCTGCGAAACCTAATGCTAGGACTCCTAAGCCTGTTAATAGATTATTTCGGGTTTGTCTTCTTTTTTCGGCATTATAAATTGCTAGTTCAGTATTAGGTTTAGTTCTCTCAGCAGAATTATATTCTACTATTTTGCTTATACCTTTTGTAATAGCTGCCTTAACTAATGGGTTTCCTAAATCGTTATTTTTCATATCTTGTTATCCTAAGAAATTCTTAACTAATGGAGAATCTAACTTTTTTATCATTTTACTTAAAAACGACCTATCTTCTTTTATTTTAGCATAGAAGTTTATCAAATCATTCTCTTCAACATTTTCTGCTATATTTTTGAAAATTGCACCTACTTTCTTTGCATTCTCAATATTTGATGCTGTTACAGTTGTTTTTATTATTACTGTTTTCATTGTCGCTTTTTTATTTATTGTAATTTTCTGCTTTTTCAATAATAATATCGGCTGCAGACTGGGTGCTTGTATTTTGAAAATTGTTTAAAACTAGATTGTGTAGGTTTTTTAAGTTTGTGAAATCCTTTTTAGCATAATTTATAATGTTTAAGAAAGATGCTATTATATTGAATGCTTCTTGCTCGCTATTTGATTTTATGGTTTCAATAAAAAAAGCATTAATAGTGTCAACCATTGCTTTTGCTTCTGCTTTTTTTCCTGAGAATTCCTCAACTTCTTCAATATCTATATCGGAATCATCCAGAGGTTTCTTATTTTCTATACTTTTAGTTTCATCGTCCATGTCTAAAAGTCCACGCAAGTCGCTCTCATCTAGCCCTGCTGCTTTTGCTGCAACAAGCCCACCTATTGTAAGTACTTTTTCAAACCTACCATTGTTACGTTCAATATTGTCAAGTTCTCGCTTGTGGTCATTTTCAAAATTGTCGAAATTCCTTTTATGATCTTCAATTAAAGTTTTTAAGTTCCAATCTTTTAATCTTATTTCTTCTTCAAGCTTATGCTTGTTTTCTTTATGTTTCTCGGCTTTGTTTTTATAATTATCATTTGATTTTTCAAGTTTTTCAATTTGCATTTTCAAACTTTCGTTTTCACTAACCAAATATTTAGTGTTTATTTTAGCTTCAAGAACTCCCTCTAATCCGCCAAAATTATCAAGTCCGCCTAAGCCATTAAAGCCTGTGTTCTTATCATCTTTTAATGCTATTTTTTTAAAATAGAAAGGTTTTTTTGAAATCTTTGAAACTGCTTTTTTATATAAAGCAATCCCTATATAATATGGATTTTCTTCAAAGGCTTCTTCTAGCATAAGAAAGAATTTTTCATTTCCCGAATATTCTTCAGAAACATTATGAATTGGGCTTAATTTATAATCACCTAACGAACCGATAGATATAAGAAAAAAAACATCTTTTTTACCTTCTATTTTTTGCTCAAATATTCGTTTTATTTGTTCGTTATTAATTTCCTGTGAGTTTGTCATTGTTTTGTCGCTTTTGATACTCTATAAGGTGTTACTTTTAAAAATTTTAATTTAAACTGAAAGGCTTGTTTTGCATTCTCAGTTCTTACATGCACGTAGTTGCGGAATTTCTCAAGTCTGAAACTATTATCAAACTCCCAATCTTCCTTGGATGTTGACATGAAATTGTTTTCTGAACTTAAATATAAACTAGCTGTTATAGGAATATCCAATTTTGATGATGCTAGATAATAGTATGAATCCTGCATTAACTCAAATCTTTGATTGTGCTGAATACTACTTGGTACAATTATTTCAACTTGTTCAATGTGGTAATCGTTTGCACGAAAAAGATGTTCAATCTTTTTCTTCATTTCCTTTTCAAACAGAACTATATCCATAACTTATGCTTCTACGTATAGGGTTAGTCTTAATTTATTTTTGACATAATTATAAAGCTTCGGTGTAGCTACTGAATTTACAAAATCAATCATTTCCTGTGTCATGGAAAAAATTGCATGATGCACACTGTTTTTAATTATGCTTTTATTTATATGTATTTTACCATTGTTGTATGTTTCTGATTGCATCCATTTAGGTTGCCCTCTATCTAGCCACAATCCTGTACCTACATCAAATAGCGATACTTGACCATTAGTGTTAGAAAAAACTTGTTCTGTTTCGTTGTTTAGCAACAAAGAAAAGTTTATCAAATAAAAATTTGGGTCTGTATTTGTTTCTGCAATTAAGCCTTGGAATTGATTTACATAATTCATTTTCAGAGCAATTGTTTTTATTCTATCCACATTTTGTGGTAGAGTAAAAGATATTTTTGCTCCATATTTGTCAGAAAAAGGGTTTATTATTTCTACTGGAAATATCATTATTATCGCTTTTTACAAATTAAAACAAGACTAACTTTATAATCGCTTGTATATGCTGGATCTAAATATGATACATGTACATCCGATGTGTCAATTTTTATATCAGTTCTGTACATTGCTTCTGCAATAGACTGTCCTTTTACTTTCTCAATTAATGAAAAATGAAACCGTCCTTCAGCTAAAATAAATTTTCTATCAACTTGAATAGACATTCTTGAATCGTACAAGCTGTCAAGTTCTGATAATACAAAAACTCCAACGATACTATCGTGTTCAATTTTTGTTTTAAAATCTTTATCAATTACATACTGACTTGTTATATCTATTTCACATAATTCATATTCCAAATTTGGTATATTTTCAATTCCTTTATTTGCCTTTAGAATTTCTTTTATTTCGTCTAATTCTTCTTGAAATTCTTCTGCTAATTCTTGTGGAATTTTTGCACCAAACATAGCTTCTAATGATTTTACAATACCTTTCTTCATTTTAAAAATATTTAAAAATAAGGCTGACTATAAATCAGCCTTATTTTTATGAATAAAATTTATCTTTTCACATTACGCTTTTACAACGATAACACCTTTTAGCATTATTTTGAAGTAAGTTTTGTCTGCAGGAATTGCAGGTAATTTAGTTTCAAAAGTAATGTCTTTTGCTTCTTGAATAAGTTTTGGCACTTCAAGCTCAATTTCTCCATTTCGGAGACCATTGCTTTCCGCAATTTTAAAAACATCCATAGAACCTCTTTCCGCAAAAATCTTTTGCCCATTCTTGAAGTTAAAATCTCCATTTGCTGTATTTGCTGAAATTTTCTTAAAATCAGCAGTAGCACCTTCATCACCTGCGTTCGCTACTGTGCCTTCTTGGAATGCAATATGTGTTACAAGCATAGCCTCACGGTTATTTAGCTGTCCGTTATTTATATTTGTTTTGCCTTCAGCTCTTGTGTCTGACGGTAAAAACATGTCAACTGTATCGCTATCTGCTTTTTTTATCGCATAAACTTCAAAGTCAGCAATAGTAGAAGCACCAGATACTAATGATCTTCTAATGTCTTCGTTTTCAATTTGTGAAATTCTTTTTTCAAATTTCGCTTTTCCAGTCTCAGTTCTAGTGTCTGACTTACGAACTTGAACGATATTTCTTTTGTTTCTTTTTTGTAAGCTACTTACAACACTTGTTACAGCTTTTCGGTAATTAGGCTTAGCTCTAAATTTGCCTAAGCCATCTATTACTTCAACAACTTCATTGTCTGTTAAGTCAACAATATCAAGTTCTGTTGCTCCAGTATCTCCTAGTAATCCATTAACTATATTTTCCGTCATTTTTCTAAATTTTAATATTTTATTTTATTTTTATTTCGATTTTTCATTAATTATGCTACGTCTAACTCTTCATTATATTCGTCGTACTCATCGTCTGTAACTTCTTCATAATCATCAACATCTAAAACGACACTTCCGTCAGACCCTATTGTTTGTTGCCCTGTAAGATCTGGCAAATCCAATTCTGGTGCAGGTGCAATTGTTTGTCCTGTATTAATGTCAATCATATCGTAGTCTTCTTGGTCTCCAAAGTCAACATCACCTAGTCCAGCTAGATAATCTTTACCTGTAATTACATTTGCAAGGTCTGATAAGCCCATACTTGCAACACCTATTCCTGCATATTTTAAATGAGGATTTTTGCTTGCTGCAAATAGTGTTAGTCCTGTTCCTGTAACTACTAAAGGTTTTACATATTTACTCAAATCTTCCGACAGCTCAATACCAACCAATCCTTGAACAGGAGCAGATGTTATAGCTTTGTCAAGAAAATGAGATAACGCTTTTCCTCCGACCATTCCACCAAATGCAGACAGAACTTTATCGTAGTTTTTTGCGACTTTCTGAACCGTAATTTGGTTCGTTTTTTTCTCAGCCATTTTTTTAAATTTTTAATTGGTTCATATATACTGCTTTGTCGATTTTTCTTTATTGAAAAGTTATTGCACCTAATTTTGTACTAACTTTTTTAATTTCTTTGTTTTCTTTTTTATTATTTTGAGAATTAAAAATTCCATAGCCAACACCACCAATAACAAGTATGCCTAAGCCTATAAATACAGGCGTTTTCCATTTAGCCTTACTTTCGTTTGGGTTTACAGTATTTGCATAATTATCATTCTCGTTAGTTTTACTATCTGATGATTTCGCAGGAATTGGTGCTGTGAAATTATTATCACTAGATGGAGGAGGTAATGGAGGAGATGGAGAATGAGGAGGACGTCCCCCTGGCTTATTTGGTATAATTTTATCAGCAATATCCTTTGCTTTTAAACCAGCTGCTTTAATCCAGTTCCATATTTTAATAAAGAAAGCAAAACATGTTCCAAGCAATCCGGCAACTGCAAACTCGCCTAGTTCGCCTAAGTCAACGCCTTTAAAACCTCCAGCTTCTAGCTTTTTCTGCATCTTTTTATTAAACAATGCTTTCTTTTTTGAACCTTTACTTATAGATTGAATGAGTTTAGATTCTTTACCTCCCATGTTTTTATACATCTTTTTAACTTTTGTCAGTGCCGAACTCGGCTTTGATAAAGATGTAGCAACTCCTAAAAAATTTAACTGGAATAGCCCTCTTAAAGCATTTCTAATTGCAATAGTTAGAGGGTTAACTTTATTGATTTTTGGAATTATTGTTTTGAGTTTATCTTT
>JAOZLS010000038.1:7633-17999 GCA_029934705.1 Bacteroidales bacterium
TTTGAGTTTATCTTTAACTTTCTTTAGCTTATCTTTCACTTTTGAAAAAAGTCCATCAAGCTCATTTATTTCATCTTCGTATAATTCTGCTAATACAGAAAAGAAACCAGCGTTTTCAGTTAAGTCAGAAATATCTAAATCGCTTACATCATAATTTATGTAACCTTTTATTAATAATTCTTTTTCTTTTTGTGCAAGGATCTTTATTGCAGATACTCTATTTTCAGAATTCCAATTGGCAATTAAATAATCATACATTTCAAGCATTTGCTTGCTGTTTTGCTGATTTTCAATTAACTGTGGATTTAATGCAATAACGTCTCTTGTTTTTTTTATGTGAGCGAAAAGAGCTACTTCAGCATCTATTTCAGTTCCATTAAGATTTTCATCAAAATCGGTCATCAATACTACGTCAGATAATTTTTGTTCTGTAACTTTATCCATTGTTTTGCTTTTTTCGATTAATAACTGCATAAGCTACACCACCAACTAGAACTGTTGTTCCTATTGCTATTGGTAATTTGTTTTTAATTACAAATGCTTTTGCTGTTTCTGCTCCGTTTTTTGGATTATCTGCGGGTTTTGCAGTTTTTACGGGTACTGGGGTAACTACTGGAGTAACTACTGGAGTAACTACTGGAGTAACACCAGACTTTGTTGCGTCATATTTAGCTTTAAGTTTTTTTGCCAAATCTTTCAGTTTATCGAAAAATTTTATTTTACCAAAACCCGAAATGCCAGCAGGTCTTATATATCCTGTTTTTATTAATTTATCTTCTTGTGCTATTAAATAATCAATTGCGGTTTCTCTTTGTGGAGTGTTCCAATACTTAATTGCATAATCATACAGTTCTACTAATACTTTAGCATTTGCTATATGTGCATAATTACGTGGATTTTTAAGAATTGCAGCTCTTGAATTTAATAGATAACTATATGTTTCATTAGCAACATCTCCGAGAGTATTTATTCCAGATAGATAATAAACATCTATACCTGATAATTCTTTTTTATTCATATCAAAAGTTTTTTCTTTTATGTAGCTTTTTTCTTGATTATAAGCGTGGTAAACTGGGTCAATAATAATTGGTGATTTTCCTTTTCTAGGAATTAAAGTATATACATGTGAATAACCTCCGCCTGTATAATCTGCAATTCGGAATAAATAAGGTATTCCTAGATTCTTTAAAATTGATGCTATAAAAATGCTTATATCATCACAATCGGCTGAAAAATCTTTACTATAAAAACCATTTTTCTTATAAAAGTCCCTTGCCAACCTTTGTCCTAAATGATAAGTTGTTACAGGGTTTCTTAACTGCTCGCCAACTTCTAAATCGTACTTTATATTTTTATATATCCAGTCAAAAATATGAGCAGCTGTTCTTTCTACTGTTGGGCGTTGAAAAATTCTAAATGCAGCTTCTTTTACTAGCTTATGGTCTTTGTTAACCACGTCAATCATTAAATTGACTGTTTCAAAAGTGCTTGCATTCCTTTTAATAATAGTTTTTGTGCCTTTTGGTACAGGAAAATACTTATCACATTGCGGAGATGCTTTTATTGTTCTGTCTATTGCAGAAATTGGAGCATAACCCAAAATAAATTTACCTAGAGATTGTCCGCCTGCTAAAGTGTCTTCATAAGAAATTGGAACTTTATTTATTGACAATGAAATTTTTGCACTTAGCTTTTGCAAAATTGTATTCTTATATTTTGAAAAACTTTGATTTGCAATTGCAACATTGTAAGAAACGCCTTTTCCTACCTCCCAGTTTGATTTAATTACTGAAATAAATTCAGCTAACTCCCCACTCATTTGCATCAAGTCAATTTCAAACTGTATATCTTTTATTGTAACTTCTGACCTCGGTTTTAATTCGTAAGTCTTATTTTTTAATACCGACCGACCAATTTCCGAACCCGAATATTTTATAATTATATCGGGATGTGTTATTTTAAAATTCTCTTGTGATGGATTAATTAATTTTACATCAAGCTCAAACCTTGTTGTAATTGCAGGGGGAACGACTGAAACTTTATGAATACGCAGGTTTTTCACAGATATTTTATAATCAATATCTGATGCAGCTTTTGTAATGGACATACCTTTTGAAAAAAGATATGTAGCACCTCCAACAACTAAACCTATTACTACTGGTACAACTACCATTTCCTAATATTTTTACATTAATAAAACTTGCTTACTGCTATTGTCGCATCCCTTAAAATTGTTTATAAGAGCAAGTGTTTTTGTATTTTTATATTAGTTTTTGTACTAGGATAGTAGAGGTTGGATATAGCATAACTAAATTTGCACAATTTTAAATTGAGACTATTAGTTATGCGTATATCTACGTTGGTTCTTGATTCCTCTATATGTCTGAGATTTCCTTTTGAAAATATTGATAGGTAATCTGTTTTTATTTTATTAGAATAGCTTCTGGTCCAATTTGGGTTGGTTATAGTATAATTATATTTGTATAATTCTAAATTGAGACCATTGGTTATGTGTATATCTAAGTTGGTTCTTGATTCCTTTATATGCCTTTGGTTTCCTTTTGAAAACATTGATAAGTAATCGGTTTTTGTCCTATTTTGATTATCAATAAAAGTATTATGCCCAAATAACAACAAGTCATCATAATATATACTGGTGGCTAACAATTCTTTTATATTAAAATTGTATTTACTGGTAATAAAAAAGGGGGTTTGTGAAACTTCGCTAAACGAATATGTAATTTGTTTTACAGAAATGTCATTAATGCTATTTGTAAGAACAACATCATTACATTTTACAATTACATTTTCAAAAGAATAATCTATTTTCTCTTTTGCAACAGGAGTTGCTGCTTCAATTAAACTAAAGGCAAATATGCCTATAAGTAAGATAATTATTTTTTTCATTTAATCAATTTTTTATTGTTTTGTGCTTATGCAACATTGTGAGTTGCAATATTATGCACAATAAAAAAACTGATTTCACAGTATTGTTGATATTGGTTCGTTTTTGTAGGTAACTGCACAGTTTTGTAGGTAAATGCTCAATTCTGTAAATAATTGCACAGTTTTGTAGCTATTTTTCGGCTTATTTTGATGTTTTTCTGCTCTTTTTTGCTATTTTTCAGTAGTGTTTTTTCATTCTTAGGTCGTTTTTTACAAAAAAGGCTTTAAATTTTTAAGTTTAAAGCCCTTTTTGTTACTTTTTTTGCTGTTTTAATTCAAAAAACCATACTTTATTTTTGTTTCTCTTCTATTACAGCCTGAAATAAAAGCTATAACATGCGTTTGGAAATCATAATTTTATATTTTTTTCTCGCAAGCTCAAAAACAAAATATAAAATTCCGCTTCCAAACTTTGCGTTATAGCTAATGTTTAGATACTGCATTATCGTAAAATTCAAGCATATCTTTTACTAAAACTTTTTTGTAATTATCAAACGTTTTAGATGCAACTACTTTATCTTTAAATATTACTCGAAGCGATATTGTAAAACTGTTATCTTTTAGAGAAAAAACAGGAGCAATAGGTCTTAAATTATGACAATTTCTTATTTTATAACAAGCTCGAAACCACTTATCATAAATTTCAAATTGTTTGTCATTCCATTTCCATTCTGGGTGTAATTCTACCATTTTAGGATTAAGAAAATAAACACCAACATTTGACCAATTGCACAAACTGCCATCTTCTATACTTTCAATTAAATATGTTCCATTTTTCTTTTCAAGTAGCCAGCCTAAATAATATTTAGTGATAGGAGCGGTGCTTAATCTGACTAAACTTCCTATCTTTACCTTTTCAGGGTGTAAAATTGCTGTTCTGAACCCATGTTCTGGGTGTTTTAGATTGATTTGCATTCCATCAGCTGAAAATATATTAGTGCATTGATTTACTATGTAGTTTAGTATTTCTATTTTTGCTCTTTGCTTGTTGAATTTTTTCATTTTATTCTTTTGTTTACTGATTAATAACTTATTGATTTGTAACGACATCATGAATATAAAAGCTATAACATGCGTTTGGAAATCATAATTTTATATTTTGCATTTTCGCAAGCTCAAAAGCAAAATATAAAATTCCGCTTCCAAACTTTGCGTTATGTTTAACGATAGAAATCCGCAAAGTTTAAAATTTAAGTGTTTTGAACTTTGAAATATAAGGTTCGTATTGTATTTTAAAATCATCTAACCAAGTGCATTTTTTTAAAAAATCTGATTTGATTAAATAACTTTCAAGTCTGCCTGATAGAAGTGGTTTAATAAAATTCAATATTTGACCATACAAATTAATATTATTCAAAATATCATATTCAATATTACCATAATCACTTGTCTTTTCTGGTAGAAGTTCTTTATATAGTGATTTATAATGTTTTAATTCTTTTTTATCAGAAAGAACATTTAAACAACAGATAAATAAATCGTTTTTATCTATCCATTTAGAAAAAGCAGAATTATCAAAACTTGATTTATTTATTTTATCATCTTCCCAAGTAAATGAAAAGTAATCATTTTGAAAAAACATATCTTCAATGCTATTTTTTAAAATATCATTTTTGATTTCTTCTTTTGTTCTTATTTTTGGTTTCATATTATAATTGTTATTTAAAGAAAATTGTAACTGGATAAAAAAACATAACACGGTTTTGGACGGCAGTCTTTTAGCTTTGCATTTTGCGGCTTTCAGCCTTGCAAAATTGCAAAGCCAAAAGCCCGACCGCCAACACTATATCGTTAAGGCTAATTAAATATCCGATGTTTAATAGCCATGTAACGAGTAAATATGAATTGTTTAATTGAATATTTTTTAATGCTAATAAATTGTATAATTACTGCAAATGGATATTGCCAGCGTTTTTTAACAATAAAATAAGCAATTTTATTTTCATACGCACATGAATAAAAAGATTTTGCATGAAATGGATAAACACCTGTATCATAAAATTTTACACCATAACAATAAAACCCTTCAACTGTAAAATATCCATGCCCATTTTTTGTGAATAAATGCAATTTGTCATTTTTCTTTGCTTTAAATTTCATTGTATTCTGTTTTTATATTGTGAATAATTTGTTTTAATCTACTTGCAACTTCAAATAAGTAATTATTATCACGTCTTGAAATTACCATTGCACGCTCTACGTTTCTGTCAAGGATTTTCCATGCAATTTTTAATAATAATATTTCTATATATTTCCTCATTGTTTTATTTGATTAGAATGATAATGAAAGCCTTAACATATTGCTTAAAACAAGTTTTGCTGAAAAACGCAAAACCAGTTTAAGCAAGTATGCCGTTAAGTGCAACTAAAACGGGAACACCCCAGCCCATTCGTTCAATAAATCCAATGTTGCCC
The DNA here is from genome assembly GCA_029934705.1 of Bacteroidales bacterium. Lineage (GTDB taxonomy): Bacteria > Bacteroidota > Bacteroidia > Bacteroidales > JAADGE01 > DZBS01. Next base: position 12,995 of record JAOZLS010000038.1, read on the forward strand.
CAGTAAATTCTGAATTGTTTTTTACTAAATTTTGAGTTTTGTATAAATGTCTTAATTTTTCTTCTGAATTTTCCGTAAGTGGAAGCGTTTTCTTTTCTGTAAGCTCTTTAAATCTGACAAGCATTTCACCTATTAATAAATCATAATCTTTGTTTGGTCTTGCAGGAATATGCCTACAAGGTATTTTACCTGTCTCATACATTTGATCTGTCATTTGATCAACTGCTTTTACAAGCTCTTCGTTTGTTAAGGTGCATTTTCTAAACTGAACTATTCCATTCATATACTTTATTTTTTAGAATTAATTTTATTTGATGATTTTATATTGTTTATGGAACTCGGATACAATTAATTCTCTTTTACTACGTGATAAATCTGATTTTTTTTGTGAAACTAATTTGTATTCTTCTAAAATATCCACTCCTAATATATTTGTAGCCTTATTAAGGCAATTCATTAAAATCTCATTATTAATAGTATTAGTGCCTATCCTTCTTTTAGGATAGGACGTTTATGCCATCATTGTTTTCTATCCTCATTCTTTATATTTTATAAGCACGGATGCCCTAAGTGTTCAAATATTAATTTTACTTCGTTTGTTTTGAAAAACTTTTTATCTGTTTTTCTTTCAAAAAAGTCTTTATTATTACCATCCATAATAATTTTTTTAGCAAGTTCATTGGGTATTGAATCTATTTGTGAAATTAATGTACGGATTGATACTCCGTACATTTGTGCAATTTCCGATTTTGTATAAGGCAGTATTAAAGCTCTTTTTTTGCTGTATATTTCTTCATCTTCTGTAACAGGATGCCCTAAGTGTTCAAAAATTAACTCGGTTTGTTTCAATGTGAAAATGTGTTGAGTTTCTTGGTAGCCTGTTAGCTCCAGCTCTTCTCTTATTTCATCAACCCATGTCATAACTACACGTCTGCTCTTATTATAGAGTTCCGCTAATTCATATTTATAATAAGGTCGTATTTTTGCAAGGTTTTCAGTCATAATATTTTATAAGAAATGCCGTATTTTCTTTCGTATATTAGAAAAATATAATATATTTGTGTCTCTCTATACAGCTCGCTTGCAATTTATTGTAGGTGGGCTTTTCTTTTAAATAGAACTTTGTACACCGTAACCTTTTGCTATTAATTCCTTAAAATATTTGCGTATAATCGGCAAATAACTATTGTCCTGAAATTCTGCACTCGGAACATTTATTGTTTTTGCAGCTGTATTTACTTTATACCCTTTTTTACGTAATGAATAGTGAAGGTAATACAATCTTTGCTTCTTACTTTTGCTTTTTATTGTTGTCATTGTTCTACTCTTTTTAATTCCGAAATTAGTTCTCCTGTTTGTTTGTCGAAAAACTTAGCTACAACAAAATCCATTTCTAATTTATCGTTTAAAATTCGCTTTGTCATTTTTGTTACGATAACATCATTTGCGTATTTGTTTTCTACGTTAAAGTTATACCATGTTTGGTTATTTTCGCCAGTTGGCATTCCTATCCACAGTTTAACTTTTGCGTTTGTTTTATCTATAATTGGCATAATTTCATTTTTTTAATAGCTTTTAAATAAGCCAGTTTTTTACATCATTAATTATTTCATCTACATCTATTGTATAAGGTTTATTTGATTTTACAATATCAATTATAAGTCTTTTTCTATCTGTTTTACGATACTCTGAATCCTTTAGTCTGCTTATAAAAAATTTATAAGTGTTTAGTTCTTCAGCAAGCTCTTTGTTTTCCAATAATATACTGTTATTGTTTTTTTGAAGTTCTTCTATATCATCCTGCAAATCTATTACCTCGCTATCAAGGTCTCTTATACGGCTTCTTAATTCTTCTTTTTTACCCATTTTTTACGTATTTTTAGTCGTTTATTAATAAATATACTGCTATAAAAAATATTACAAATAACATTACAATAGACCATACTGCAATTAAAATTGTTAATGCTATTACATATACACTACTTATGAATGCTGCTAGTTTATATGATGCAAATACACATATAGCGAGCATAATTACTACGAATACTATTTTTAATATTTTGTGTTTCATTGTTTTTTTAATTGTATTTTCAATTCGCTCCTTGATTGTCTCTAATTTTTAAAATGTTCCTTTCATCTTATAGTTTTTTTGTTTAATAACTTATAGTTCCTTTATATGGGAAATGTTCTTTTATACTATCGTTATTTACAAAATATGCTTTTAGGTAGATGTTACTATGAAGAAGTATTTCCATTTTTGCAAGAACTTGACCATGTTTCTCTTCACTAATATCTATATCTGATAGTTGTTGTAATTTGCATTTTAATAATACCGAGTTATACTCATGTGCTTTTTTTAAAACTTCGGGTAAAACAACTTCATTTGTATGTAGCAATTCATACAATCTATCATAAGGCATTAAGGCATTGTTAAATTTGTAATGATAGAAACCATTCTTTATCTCTATTCCAGAAAAAATTATTTTTGTATCGTTAAAGTATTCTGCTTGTTCTCTATTTAAAAAGAAGGTACTCATTTCTTGTGAAAAAGAGTCGAAATCATAGCTATGTAAGTCTAAAACGATGTATTTTTTTTGTTCATACAAATTATTAAATCTCATATATCTCTGAAATGCTGGGGGAACGTGTGTTCTTTCATCTTTTCTATATATAATTGCAACTACTAATCTTTTTTTATCAACTGTGCTTGTAAGGTGCATTCTTTTTAAACCATAATGCTTTGCATATTTTAGCAAGCTACTTATAATCCATTCATGCTCATCAATTACCGTGTATTTAAAACCTCGCATCATTATAAATTCATTGGGGTCATACTCCGTTCTTTTCTTTGTTGTTTCCTTTTTTTCCTTTGTCGCTTCCATTATTTTATATTTTTTAGTGAAAAACTTATTTTAATTTGTGTAAGAGCCTGCAAACCTTGCATTAAATTGCTTTAGGTACTCGTTACTATCTTTTGTTAATGATTTTATTTTTTCGAGTGCAGTAAAATAATCTACATGGTTTGTTTCAACACTTCGGCATATTTTATTGAATTTGTGGCGTAGCTCTTTATCTATCTTTCTATTGTAGTTATTGAGTTGTTCAAATTTTTTGCTATTTTTTAAAAACTTGTTTGTCCTGGTAAAACTAAATTGTGATTTTTGTGTTTTGTCTATTTGTAAAAATGATAGTGGGTAAAAGTATTTTGTATCAAATTTTGCATCATTTGGACCTTTGAAATTGTCAATCCACTCTTTTGCAATGTCTATTCGGGGTTTTAGGTTGTTATCCCAGCGTTTTGATATTGCTTCAATGGTATAAGTTTTGGAGTAGTAGTGTTCAGCAATGTAGTTAATTACTTGTTGCTCATAAGGTTTTGCAAAAACTTTATCGGCAAAAAGCTTGCTCTTCATGTATGCAAACATTATGCGAGCGTAGGCTTGTTTTACCTCCATACGCCTGTCTTCTAGGCTTTTTTCTTTTTTTTGCGGAACTTTTTTTCTTTTTTCCTCTAGGCTGGCAAAATCAAGTCTTTCTGAAAAGTCGTCCATAATACCTGCCTTATCTGCTTCCTTTGTCTCAGTAAATGTTTTAGTATAATTAACTTTTTCAATGTTTTTTTCATTTTCCTGCTCACTTAACGAACCGGGCAATATTTTTAATTCGGGAAGATCCTTTCTTGTGGAAATTAAAAAAACGCCTTTTTCTGTTATTGTAATATTGTTATTAAATGTATTAGTACTATAGTTTATGTTTGGCAATTTTTTCCATTTCTTATTTAAACTACTTAATACTGAGCTTTTTAAAAATTTTGACTTTGGGCTGTAATCTGGGTCTGTTTTATCGTAAATTATTAGTAATTCTGGCGATATTTTTATCTCTATTGGTTTTGTAGAACCGTGCCATATTAGCTGAAGAAAATCGGCTTCGGCAAGGCGTTGTAGGACGTTATAGACTGTTTTAGGATTTATTTGAAGTTTATCAGCCAACTCCTTACGAGTTAACCAAAGTCCTAGTATCTTTTTTGGGTACATTGCTGCCAAACTTATTGGCAATTTCTTTATTCGCTTATCGTACATGCCTATAAGCTGATAAAATACTGCAAAGTGCATATTTCGTAACATCGAACCTTTTGCTGTTTGGCTCGAAAGTTCGTTCTTAGGCTTTTCGCTTATTGTTTTGTTATAAGTCCGCATTGCTTTGTTATATGCTTGCATGCTCAAGTCTTTTGACACGTAAGGTTGTAGTATTCTTTTCATTATTTTTTATTAATGTATTTTAGTACTTCGCTTGCTCTAAAAATCATTTTACCTGAAGAATACGGCATTAATGCACCATCCTCAACAATTCTGTCTAATTCGGTTTGTTTTATGCCCAGAGCCTTTGCCGTCATTGATGCATTAAGTCTATCCTCACCTGTAAACTCCAATATTATTGTTTTGTCCTTGTCCTTTGCTGCTTCCTTTTTAAGCTCTTTTACATCGTTCATTATTGTTGAAAGAAGTTGATTATTGAGCGGTATTACGTTTAAATTTTCAAACGCATTTGCGAATGCTAGTGTGTTTTGGTCTGCCATATCGTTATATTTTAAATTTCCTTATTTTTTTTGAAAAAGCAACCCTGCTCTGCGAGACTTACGGGTTATCTGCTTCCTTTATTGATGCAAAGCAGTCATTTAAAACCGCTTGCCAAAAAATTGAATTGAATTGTTTATTATATATCTTACTGTTAATGTAACGCCCCAGTCATACAACTGTTCTTCATTTTCCCAATTCTGTATCCATTTAGGACGATCTTCCCATTCACTATTTAAAGATAAAATATCGCCAACTTTAAGCATTAGTCCAAAGTCAAGAGAGACATATATTTTTGGGATTTTTTCGTCATCCTCCAATCCTTCATCAACAATAATTTCAACTACTGGGTTTAAAAAGTCTGCAAATACAGGAGATGGCATTTATTGGATTAAACTTAACAATAGCGATAGCATATTTTGCTAATTTGA
>JAOZLS010000266.1 GCA_029934705.1 Bacteroidales bacterium
TTAATAATATTTTGATATATTTACGAAAAAAAATGTCAACAGGATACAAAATATTAGAGGCTGAAGGTTTATACTACTAAAATTGATTTCTTATGGAAGACAGTGAGCTGATACATAGAACGACTCAGGCACAGCCTGAGCCTAACAGAGGAGCTTATATCAATGAAATTTCAAATAAAACGATTGTTAAGCTTAGGTTGTGAAAATAAATAAAAGAAAAAAAAGAAAAAGTTCGGCTTAGGCTTTTGGCTAAGTCGTTCTATTTTCACTAGCTTTTTCCTGTAAATGCTGTAACACCAATAAATAATTCAATTTATTAATAATGTTTTGATATATTTATGAAAAAAAATGTCAACAGGATACAAAATATCGGAGGCTGAAGGTTTATACTACTAAAATTGATTTCTTATGGAAGACAGTGAGCTGATACATAGAACGACTCAGGCACAGCCTGAGCCTAACGAGGAAAAAGGTATTGTAAGCAAAAAACTAATAATTAAATAATTCATAATTTAATATAAAATACAAATGCCACTCATTAATTTGAGTGGCATTTTTTTAGTATAAATAGTTGTAATATTTAATCGTTTTTATCAAATTTTCTAGGCGAAATCATGTTTTTAGGGCTAAGTATTTCGTCTAGCTTTTCTTTAGAAAGTAATTTCCTTTCCAGAACTAAGTCGTAAACACTTGCTCCTGTATCAAGGGCTTCTTTAGCAATTGAAGAGCTAGCCTCGTATCCTAAAACAGGGTTTAGTGCTGTAACAATTCCTATACTATTTAAAACCATTTTCTTTAAATGTTCACGGTTTACAGTAATTCCATCAATTGCTTTCATTCTAAGTGTTCTCATGCCATTTTTAAGCATTATCATCGACTCAAAAAGACTTTGAATAATTATTGGCTCCATTACATTAAGCTCTAATTGACCAGCTTCGGCAGCAAGAGTAACTGTAAGGTCGTTTCCAATAACTTTATATGCAATTTGGTTTACAACCTCAGGAATTACTGGGTTTACCTTGCCCGGCATAATTGAAGAGCCTGGTTGCATTGCAGGTAAGTTTATTTCATTAAACCCACATCTTGGTCCTGATGATAAAAGGCGTAAGTCGCTGGATATTTTAGAGAGTTTAATTGCTAGTCTTTTTAATGCTGAAGAAAACATTACAAACCCCCCTGTGTCTTGTGTGGCTTCTATAAGATTTGGTGCTAAAACTAATTTTAGTTTTGTTATTTTTCTTAAATGTTTTGTTACAAGTTCGCTATATCCGGGTTCAGAGTTTATTCCTGTACCAATGGCTGTTGCTCCCATGTTTATATCAAGCATTAATTTTATATTTTCTTGTAATCGTTGGTTTTCTTCTTCCAAAGTTGCAGCATAAGCTTCAAAACTTTGACCTAAAGTCATAGGTACTGCATCTTGTAGCTGCGTTCTACCCATTTTTATTACATCGTTAAATTCTTGGGCTTTGTTTCTAAAAGCAAGTACTAGTTCATCTAATTTTTCAAGAAGTGATTTTGAGCTTTTAATAAGTGCAATTTTCATTGCAGTAGGGTAGGCATCGTTTGTTGATTGCGATAAATTAACATGGTTGTTTGGATGACAATATTCGTATTCGCCTTTTTCATGTTTCATCATTACAAGAGCCAAATTTGCAATAACTTCGTTGGCATTCATGTTTGTAGAGGTTCCTGCTCCTCCTTGTATCATATCTACAACAAATTCTTTTTTGTATTGTCCTTTTAGTATAGCATTACAGGCTTTTATAATATATTTTGCTATGTTTGGGTCTAAAATTCCAAGTTCTTCATTTGCTATTGCTGCTGCTTTTTTTACATAAGCTAAACCTTTAACAATTGTTGGGTAGAAACTTATTGTAACACCCGAAATGTTAAAGTTTTCTCTGGCACGTATAGTTTGAATTCCATATAAAAATTCATCTGGAATATTTCTATAACCAAGTAAATCGTGTTCTCGCCTAGTTTGACCTGATACATACTGTGCTCCAACGTTTATTAGCCTTGAATTTGTGTGTGTCATACGACGAGAAATAATCCCAGAAACTACACTGAATATTTTTATCGCAATACTACCATCTTCTTCAAGCTTCTTTTTGAATTCATCGGCATTAATAACAAAAATATCACTTGCAGTTATTGCCTTTGCAGAAGTAGAGTGGGGGGAATCATCAATAATTGATGCCTCACTAATAAAGTCTTTTCTACCAAAAGTTGTTATTTTAACTTCTTCGCCATACGATGTGCTTTTGTATAATTGTACCTCACCTTTTAAAATAATAAAAACTTTATTTCTTGGGGAAGCATCTTCAAAAAGTTTTTGGTGTGTTTTATACTTGCGAAGATTAACAATAGGTAATATTTTTTCAATATCACTTGTTGTAAATTTTTGAAAAAGTTCAATTTTTTTTAGAAAACTTATTTTGTCAACTGTTTCCATAATTTTTTTTTTAGAGTTTTATTCTAATTTGAAATTTAACTTCAGATTTTGTATTTCCTTGAATTTCGGTATTTCCTGAACCCATTGTTTCAACATTAGCATAATTAAACATTGCATATCGTAGCCAAATGTCAATAAACTTTGGTATTACAGTGTATTTTAAAGTGAGGTATGTTCTTGTTCCTTTGTTAAAATAAGCAGGTATTGAAAATCCGTATAAAATATCGTTTTCGTAGGCATAAATTCGTGAATTATAAGTAGCATCAAACATTGCAAACCTAAAACTAGCTGTTAATGGTAATCGCCAAGGTTTGTATGTAATATCTTGATATATCATAAAGCCTTTTTCTGCTTCGGAATTATCCATTTGGTAATTTGATATTTCAACACGGCTTTTCATTGTTAATTTTCTCGACAACTTATAGCTTATGTGATATCTTAATTGTTTTTTAGTATATGGAAGGGTAGGGACTACTCCTGTAAAATCGTTGGATGAATTTATATGTTTTGTCTCTTGTTTATATTTCACATACATGTTAACATATCTGCTTATGCTGTAGTCGGCTTGTGCAAAATAGTCGGTTCCATAAGATGGTGCGTTTGTTCTAAATTTTAACCAAGGAAATGTGTACGAATCGAAATAAGCTGAAATTTTAAGGCTTTTATAAGGATTTATTTCAGCACCTAAATATAAACCTTCTTCGTTTGATGTTCCGGATTGCTCGCCAAATCCAATTGCATAATATGCTTGATAGTCTCGTTGATAATACCTGTGTAATACAGATACTGCAACTTGCGATGATATTCCTGCACTAACACCATTGAGTAAGGCATAAGCTCCATTTTGACCTATTGCTTCTTCACCAAAAAAGAATAGGTTTTTATATGTTGCATTATAATCTATACTTGCATTAAAATTGCTTGAGCCTTGAAAATCGAACATGTTATAAGGCTGGTCTCTTTTATTTAGCTCTGCTCCAAAAAAGTATTGAATAAATGATGCTCCTACATTAAATCGTTTTTTACGCCATTTAACATTTGAACCATATACCATTTCCGAAATAGCATCTTTGCCACTAAGCTCACTGTCTGTTCGGTGTAAGCCTGTTATTTGGAATGATGTTGCAATTTCTTCTTCGGTTGATAATGTGTCGGTATCGTCGAGGTTTGCGTCAATGTTTTTGTAAGAAAAAAATGCTGTTATATCAAAATCGCCAAATTTTATTGTTGCTCCTGCACCTCTCATAAATTTATTTTCGTCGGTCGATGAATATTTCTTTATTCCATCGTGAGATTTTCTAATGTCGTTAACATAAGAGGATTTTCCTGAGCTTAAGCCTGTCCATGCAATTAAACCTTGACCAAATCTTGCTTGAAAATCGCCAACCGATAATGATTTTACTCTACCAATATCGCTAACATGCAAATGTGCCGAATAATAGTCGAAACCATATTTTTGTGTTCCTTTAAAAAATTCTTCTCCTGGGTCTTTTTCGCTTACAAAGCCAAATTGAATTTGCCGTTTGTAGTTAAATTGATATTTAGAGTAGAATTTATATTTGTTACCTAAAAATTGTGTTCCAGAGTAATTATCGTCAAAACCTTGTTGGTCTTGTGTAACAAATTGGGTTCTTAAAAAGATATTTTGACTACCGTATTTTAGAACTCTTCCAAGATTTGGCATTACACTTTTTTCAACCTTTCCTACTGTTACAAAAGGTAATATTCTGCTAATGTCTTTCATTTCAAACCCCTCTACAAGTTGTAGTTCGTATATAGTTTGCATTTCGCCAGCTCTATACTGATATTCTAGTATTCCTTCTATTTGAAAATCGTTAAGGAATTGAATTCGTTCCAAATCTTCTCTTGTTGCTGCATTTAGGTTTATTGGGTTTTGAGAAAAATAGTATAAGTCGTCTAAAAGTGTGCTATAATCGAGTTCATCGTCAGAGGATTCTGCTATTTCTTCAATTAATTCTTCAATTGTTTGATTTTCACTAATAATTTGTGCGTTTGCAATTATAGAAAAAACCAAAAATGAAATTAATAATATATATTGTTTATAAGTCATCTTTTAAAAAATGTTTATTTTATATTTAGTGTAAAGGAATAAATTAAAAAGTTTTGAAACAAGATTTTTTGCTAAAAATTAAGCATGCCTTCAAAACCTTTTCCTGAAACATATTCTTTTGTCCATTTTTTTATTTGAGTAATATTAAAAGGTATAACTTTTTTGTTGCCAAGTTTTTTAAGAGTTCTTTTTTCTAAAGTTCCTAATTTCCCATCAATTAGGAAAGCTAATATCATTATTTTTCCTATAGCTTCTTTTATATTATCATCCGAATTTTTAATTTTTTCGATGTAATTTTCAGATAAACGATGCTCTTTTTTTATTGGAATATCGAATAATTTTAGAAAATGTTTTGCGAAAAGGTAATCTGTAGGGTAAAAGTTCTTTTTTGTGATGGCAACAAATTCTATTGTGTCATAAATTAGATTTTTAAATTTTGGGTTATCTTTATATTTTTCATGAAAGTGTTCGCCTGTTTTATACATTAATTCTTGAGCGTGCATTCTCATATCGGCACGTCTTATTATTATTGATGCTGAATATGCATTCCAGAAAGCATATATTGGAATTCCTGCAAAATCTGTTATCGAGCGTATTGCAATTCGTCCTAGTATTTTTTGTATAACAATTCTGAAAATAAAATTGCTTAAAAATGCTTTAATAATAAACATTGCACGTAGCATGAAAAGACTTATACGAGAAAAGTTTTGATAAGGATTAATACCTAGTTCTGTAAACTTTTTTCTATCCTTACCTAAGCCTATGTTCACAAGTTCAATAGTTTCGGCCTCAGGTTCATTTATATTTAAAGAAGGAGAATACCCATATATTGAGGCAATTTTACTTACAATTTTAATGTCGGCTTTTATTAATAAGAAAATTTCTATTCCAACAAGTATTAGTCCGTATATAATTTCGATAAATGATAATTTATACTCGTAATTTATAAAGGGTAAAGTTATTTTTTTATAATAAAAGGCTTCGGGGTAAATATTTATTGGTAAATAAAGAAGTAGCACACCTAATACGCCCAAAAGTGCAGAATAAATAAGATGATTTTGCTTTGCTTTTTTTACTAGATTACGTTTTTTATCAGCATGTAAGCTTGGCTTATTTACTTTTTTATCAGATTCTTTTAAAAAGTAAATAAGTGCAGCTTTGTCAGTAAAATCTCTAACATTATCTATATCAAAACGTGGCATAATTTAGTATAAGTGCAAATAAAATATAAAACTAATCAAAAATTTCATTTTCAAAAAAGAATTCTTTTCTAAAATTAATAAAACCTAACTCTTTTGTTGCTCTTGTAATTGCTGTGTAAAGCCATCTTAGAAATTCTTTATTAATCATTTCTTCGGTTATCCAACCTTGGTCAATAAAAACTTTTTTCCATTGTCCGCCCTGTGCTTTATGGCAAGT
>JAOZLS010000039.1 GCA_029934705.1 Bacteroidales bacterium
CGCAATTTAAAGTTGCTTCTGATTTTGATGATATTTTACCAAAAAAACATTCATATAATATTTCGCTTGATATTTTAAATGAACATTTTGGAGGAAATAAAAATATAAGTTTAATGTTTGATGGCGATATAAAAGATCCAAAGCTTTTAAAAAGAATGGATTATTATGAGCAAGAACTTGAAAAGATGGAAGAAATTGGTAGTGTTACATCAATTGCTACCATGATAAAAATTATGAGCAAGGCAATTAATGATTCTACTGAAAAATTGTACAATAAAATTCCTGATACACGAAATGCTGTAGCTCAATACCTAGAACTTTACTCAATGAGTGGCGACCCCGATGATTTTGATGATTTTGTAGATTTTGATTATAAAAAAGCAATTATGCAAATTCAATATAAAGCAAACGATTTAAAAACAATAAATAAAATAATAAATAAAGCTGAGGAATTAACAAAAAACGATAAAGTTTTAGCCGTAATAGGAGGTATTAGTCTAATAGATAAAGAATTAAGCGAGGCGATTACCAAAGGACAAATTTACTCGTTGGTTTTTGCCTTTTTTGCAATTATGATTTTATTAATAGTGATTTTTAAAAGCAAAATGGCCGGATTAATAGGAAGTTTTCCTCTATTATTTGCACTAGTAAGCACCTTTGGGATTATGGGCTGGTTGGGTATCGAATTAAATATTGTTACAGCTTTACTTTCCTCAATATCAATTGGTTTAGGGGTCGATTATACAATTCATATATTTTGGCGACTAAAAACTGAACTAAAGGAAGGTAAATCATATAGTGATGCAGTAAAAATTAGTTTGAAAACTACGGGAAGGGGAATTATAATAAATGCTTTTTCGGTAATTGTAGGGTTTTCAATACTTTTTTTATCAGCTTTTCCGCTAATTCAAGCTTTTGCTTTTCTTATAATAATTTCAATATTACTTTGTTTGGTTTCGGCATTAATTTTAGTGCCTGCAATTTGTATTTTGCTTAAACCTAAGTTTTTAATGAAATAACTGAAACAATAATAATTTAAAAATATAACAAGATGAAAAAAGTACTGGTATTAATTATTCTAATAATTTCAAATTTTGGGATTTTTGCACAAACAGCAAAAGAAATTAGTTTAAAATCGATAAATACTGTTGATTTTACATCAATGGAAATGGCTTTGACTTTAAAAATTTACGATGCAAAAGGGCGAGAGCGAGTTCGCCAAATAAAAACTGCGAGTAAAGATTTTTCAGGAATTAATAAAACTATAATAAAATTTATTTCGCCAGCCGATGTGAAAGGAACTGCTATGTTAATTTTTGATTACGAAAATAAAGATGACGATATGTGGATTTATATGCCTGCAATACGCAAGAATAGGCGAATTATTAGTAGCGAAAAAGGTAAAAGTTTTATGGGTTCAGAATTTACAAATGCCGATATGAGTAAACCAAATATGAATGACTTTAACTATAAAATACTTTCTTCGGAAAAATATAATAATATTTTATGTTGGAAAATAGAAACTACTTGCAAAAATGAAGATGTAGAAGATGAAAATGGATTTTCGAAAAAAATAGCTTGGATTGAAAAAACAACATTCCTATGCCATAAAATTGAATTTTATAATTTTGATGGTGAACTATTTAAAATACAAATAATTAAAAAGTATAAAAAACAAGCAAACGGAAAACATTTTGCCTTTTTAATGGAGATGAAAAATATGCGAAATGGAAGAAAATCTATAATGACAATTAATAAATTTCAAATAGGTTCAAAACTTACTGAAAGTTCCTTTACACCTGCTATGCTTCAAAAATAGAAAACATGAACTTTAAAATAAGTATGTTACTCGTTACAATGTTATTTATGGTGTTTTCTGTAAAATCGCAGACATTAATAATAGACATTACAAATATTAGAAATGCTAATGGGAAAATTATTATAGGCATTTTTAAAAACGATAAAAGTTTTCAGAAAGAAATTACTTATATTGATAAAACCATTGATAAATCGATGCTTTATAATGGAAGTTTAACTGTTAAAATTGAAATAAAATCTGGTGTTTATGGTGTTTCAATATTAGACGATGAGAATAATGATGGCAATATGGAATATAATTTTATTGGAATACCAAAGGAGGGGTTTGGCTTTTCAAACTATTATCATAGTGGTATAATTAAACCAAAATTTGAGAATTTTTCATTTGTAATTGGTAAAAACAATAAAAAAGTGAAGGTGAAAATGAAATATATGTAATTAGATATTTATTGAAATAGGGGAATATGTATAAAAGTAGAAACATTTGAAACTTTTAATTCATAAATCAAAATATATAGTTATTTTTGCAATGCATATTCAGACGATTACATATAGATTTATGAAAGATATTATTCCTGCAATACCAAAATCGGATTTAAAAAAAGAATTAACTCCAGATAATTTTTTACGTAGAACGAATTTCAACGATAATGAAATTTATGTTTTTACAGCTCACGATTCTCCTAATCTAATGAAGGAAATAGGACGATTGCGTGAAATCGCTTTTAGAGCAGCTGGCGGAGGAACTGGAAAAGAAGTTGATATTGATTCTTATGATACAGCTGAAACTCCATATAAACAGCTAATTGTATGGGACGATAAGGCTGAGGAAATATTAGGAGGCTATCGTTTTTTAGTATTAAGTGATATTCCTAAAGGAAAACACTCCGATATAAAATTAGCAACACAAGGCTTGTTCGAGTTTTCAGAAGAATTTATTAATGATTATTTGCCATATACAATTGAGCTTGGTCGTTCGTTTGTTCAACCAAATTTACAATCGACAGGCGGAGGTAGCAGAAAAACTCTCTTTGCTTTAGATAATCTTTGGGATGGACTTGGTGCACTGATTGTTACTAATCCTGGAATAAAATACTTTTTTGGTAAAGTTACAATGTACACTCATTACGATAAATATTCACGAGATTTATTGCTTCATTTCTTAACAAAATATTTTAATGATGATAAAAGACTTGTTTATCCTGTAGAGCCCATGGAAAAATATTTTGAGCTAGAAGAACTTTCAAGTGTATTAAATAAAGATACTTATGAGGAAGATTATAAAATATTATCTAAAATAGTTAGGAGTAAAGGCGAAACAATACCACCATTAATTAATACCTACATGAACCTTTCTCCCACAATGAAATGCTTTGGTTCTGCTGTAAACAACCATTTTGGTGATGTAGAAGAAACAGGTATTTTAATAACAATTTCGGATATTTATGAAAGCAAGAAAAAGCGACATCAAGAGTATTAGTCGTATTTTTTCCATTGCTTAAATTCTCTTGATTTAGAGAATTTTTTTAAATCGGTTTCTATTTCAATAATTAATTGATTTTTGGGGTAGTCAAATTTTCTTGTAATATTCTCTAAAACAGAAACTGCCTGCCCATTTTTTTCTTGTTCAACATATAAATATAGCAAGTTCTCGTAGCCCATGTAAAAATCGGGATAATTATTAATTAACGAAGCGTATTTAAGTTCTGCATTTTGCAAATCGCCATTCATATAATAAATATTTGCACGGTAGAAATCTAAAAAATCATCGCCACCAATAATTGTATTTAATGTGTCTATGCTTAGTAATGCTTCAGAGTAGCGTTCCTGTATAATAAAGCCATCAATTGATAAAAGGTATAACGATGGGTCGTCGGGGAACAGCTTTTTATAATCGTGTAATGCTAATGAATATTCTTCATTTGTAAGGTTTTGTGTAATAAGAATTCTATACAACATTAGTTGCTTTGTTACACGTTTTTTTTCCGAGAGTCTGTAATATTGGTTTAAACCATATTGGTAATCGCCATTCTTAATATGTATTTGCATTAATTTTAAACCAAAAATATCACTTTGTTGTTCGGTGGTCATTTCTCCTGCTCCCATATATCCTTCCAATGTTTCGTGAAAAATATTGTATAGAGTTTTACTAAAATATTCTCCAGTAAAGAATACGAAAATATCAACAATTCTAAATTTATTATTTTCTTTTACAAGTAAATATTCATGGTAATTGATTGAACCATCATTGTAAAGCCTGTAAACTAGGTAGTATTGGTTATCAATGGTGTAGTAATTAATTAAGTTATAGTATCCAGTATCAAAAATCTGTTTTGTAATACTTCTCATAATATTGAATTCTTCATTCAACATATCAAAAAAAGTTGAGTCTTTTGTAGCAGTTGCTAAAGTACTATCATTTTCGTGAAATCTATAGCTGAAAAGTTCTGTGTCAAATAGTTCTACAATATATGTAGTATCTTTGTTTAGGATTGAAATTTCAAGAGAGTCGCCAATAACTTTTAGGCTGTCCAAATTTGTATTTTGAGCAAGTAAATTATAGGGAATTAAATTTAATAATAAAATTATTGATAGGTATAATTTTAGAAAATGTTTACTTATCATTAGTTTTTATACTTTTATTACTCTTGTATTACTTCTTTTCCTAAAAAAATTATTTGACTAATATTACCTGAAGAATCTTTTAAACCAGTAAAAGCACCATCTAAAATAATTAT
Source organism: Bacteroidales bacterium (assembly GCA_029934705.1). Classification (GTDB taxonomy): domain Bacteria; phylum Bacteroidota; class Bacteroidia; order Bacteroidales; family JAADGE01; genus DZBS01. The sequence goes on from JAOZLS010000039.1 coordinate 4,557, forward strand.
TTCTTTGTCTTTATTTATGGCTTTGAAAAGTCCAGAAACTACCTGACCTCGTTTGGCATCTCTCCATAAGTGCATATAGTCAATGCTTTCGGCATAATCTTGGTTTACAAAGTCTTTAAAGTTTTTACCTTCTATTTTTTCTTTTTCAGTATTAATTGTTTTTGCAAATAAATCGTTGGTTTTGGTTATATTACCTTTAGTATCAAAATAAACTATGCAATTAACATTATTTATAAAGCTATTAATTTCATTAAAATCATTTTTCAACGATTTATAATTACTAACATTATTAAAAACCTCTAAAAACTCGGTATATTCACCATTTGAGTTTTTTAATGGTATGTATGAGCCTTTAAAATAAAGGGTTTTGCCAGAAGAATGGATACGTGTGTATTCGCCATCTATTCTTTCTCCTTGTTTTATTAAATTAAGAAATTCAATATATTCTTGAGATTTTCTATATTTTATTTCGGTTAAGATTCTGTGGTGTTTTCCTACTAAATCATTTATTGTGTATGCAAAAGTATCGTAGAATGTTTGATTTGCTTCTATAAATATTCCATTAATAGTATATTTTGCAATTAGACTATTTTTTTCAAAGAAATCTAACTTTATTTTACTTGAAAAATCTTTTTTTACATCATCGTTAGTATATTCTCCTCCAGTATATTGTTGTTCAAGAAGTTGATCTTTTGTTGTATCTAGTTCTTTAATTGTCGCTTGTAATTCTTTTTCTTGTTCTTTAGATTTATCAATTGTTCGTCTTAAAGCTTTTTCGTTTGATTTTGCTTTAAGATTTATATCTTCAAGTTCTAGTTGTTTCGTTGCCATTTCTTGTTGAGTATTGTGTAGCTCTTCAAGATTTTTTCTCATCATTTCTTCTTGAGAAAGCATGGCTTCTGCTTGAACTTTAAGTTCTATTTCTATCTTTTTTGATTCGGTAAAATCTGTTGCCAAGCTAAGTATTTTAATAACATTACCAGAATCGTCCAGTATTGCAGCATAAATTACTTGTAACCAAAATTCATTATCACCAATTACAATATGTTCTGTTCTAGATACATGTTGTCCTTCTTTTACTCTTGACCAAAAACGTAGATATTCTGTTTCGTCTTCAGGATTTATAAAATCTTGGTGTAGTTGCCCAACAATTTCGGGTTCTGGTATAGAAAACAGCTCTAATGAGCCTCTGTTTGCTGATGTAATATATCCTTTGGTATCAATTTCAATTACTAGTGAGGAATTATCAATTGCAGATAAAATACTTGTCATTTCGGCCTCTCTTCTGGCTGATTCTTCTTGAGACATTTGCAGCTCTTCAAAGTTTTGACGCATTTCTTGCTCTTGAGTTGCCATTTGTTCTGCTTGCAACTGCGACTGCTCTAACAAGAAAGCTGTTTTTGAGTTAATTCGTGTAATTGAAAGCGATGATGCTATATTTTCTGAAACTTTTTCTACAAATTCTATTTCGTGTGTTTGAAATTGGTTGAAAGATGCAATTTCTATAACTCCAAATACTTCATTTTCAACACGCATTGGTACAATTAACAAACTTCTAGGTGTTGCTCCTCCTAAACCAGATGTTATAGTTATATACTGCTTAGGAATGTCAGTCATATAAACTGTTTCTTTTTCAACTGCGGCTGTTCCAATGAGTCCTTCGCCTGGATAAATTTTCTTTTGTTTCTTTTTCTCATGTCCAAAGGCATAAGAGGCAGTTAGTTCAAAGAAAGAGTCATTTAGATCTACATTATTATATATAAATAAACCTGCTTGGTTTGCATTTAAAAAGTGAACTAGTTCTTTTATTACAATGTCAGATAATTTTTTAATATTTCCAGTACTTTTTCTTAAAATATCATTAAAGTTAGCTAAACCTTCGTTTGCCCACTTTCTCATATCATCTTCTTTCTTCCTTTTTTCTTCTTCTATGTTTGCTTGATTAAGGTTTTGTCTCATTTCAATTAATGAGTTACCTAATTTATCTTCGTTACTTAAAGGAATATAGTGTGTGTCAAAAATACCTTTACCAATTGTAATGGCAAAATCGGTTGTCTTTTTTAGTCCTGTAATTAATTCGTTAACGCTAGATGTTATTTGCGATATTTCGTTATTACCTTTTGAAATACCTAAGCTATCAGGCAAGTTACCTTTACTTAGTGGAGTTATATAGAATGTAAGTTCCTCTATTGGTTTTGTAATAGAAGACGAAAATTGAAGTATTAAAAATATAAGAAATATTGCAATAAATACTGCAAAAATATAGATCGAATTATAAATATTTCCTAAAGCTTTGTTCTTGTCGGCTAATATTTTATTTGATAATTGTTCTATTTCAGGATCAAACTTTTTTATTTCGGCTCGTAATGCCTTATTTAATCCGTCTTCATAAGTTATACCTATTTCTTTATCAATATTAATTAAAGCTGTAAAGTTTTGTTTATAGTCGTTAACACTTTTAATAAATGTTTTTGATACTCCAGAGTTTATAATACTCGCAGTACTGTCTATAATAATTCCAGTTGTATCAATAATTATTTCTGTTTTATTTATTTCATTACTAAGGTTTATAAAACTTTCAATAAAATGTTTATAATGCTTTGAGTCTTTAGAGTAAAGATAATTATCGCTATATTGTATTAATGTAAGGATATAATTAGTGTAATAAAGCGACTTTGATGACTCTAAAGCTTCTTGGGAAGAGTAGTTTAAATTACCTATTATTCCAGAAGTTGGCGAGCCTTTCTTTATTATTTTATCAAAGAGGTTTGCAAAAATCTGATTGTAATTTACACCAAAAGATGTTATCCTATTAAGGTTTTCGTTAAGTTTTAGTTTTTTAGTTAGTTTGTTTTCTCGTAACTCTTCTACAACTGCTTCAAATTTCTTTGTTGCAACTTCGTGCTTTTTTAAGTATTTATTTTGGTGTGTTGTAAAAAAACCAGGGTCTTCGGCATACCTTGATAAAAAATATTGCTCGTAACGCCTTATGTTTAAGTAGTTTACGGTTAAGTTATCTATGCTTTTATTATAGTCGTGGTATTTTTTAACATTATTTAGTGTTATACCAAAAAATATCATTAATGCGGAAAACGCAATAATAACAGTAGCTAGAAGAATATTAAACCTCTGTTTTATACTTATATTTTGAAATATTGAAATCATAAATTGCCGTATTTTAAATATTTACGGAAAAATGTTTAGATATAATATGAATTAGACAAAAATAATAAAAAATGTAATCTAAACTTTATAAAATTAAGATTTTATTTGTAAAAATGATAATTTTTTGAAATATTAATTATTTTAGCAGTCAATAAAATGTAATTTTAGTTTACTTTGTGTATTGATAACTGTAATAAATGCACGGTTATAACTCATGTTATTATAAATTATAATATTTCTATTTAAAGTTTAATTTTTTTACTAAATAATATAATAATGCTATATCCATTAAAATTTAAGTCAATATATAAAGAAAAGGTTTGGGGTGGTAATAAATTAAAAGAAATTTTAAATAAAATTGATATTCCATCAGATAAAACTGGCGAAAGTTGGGAGATTTCAGGAGTCGAAGGTAGTGTTTCTATTGTGTTGAATGGAACATTAGCAGGAGAGAAAATTACTAACTTAATTTTAAAATATAAACATGAACTTGTTGGAAATAAGAATTTCAAGAAATTTGGTTCAGAATTTCCACTTTTAATTAAATTTATTGATGCTTCTGAGGATTTGTCTGTTCAAGTTCACCCAAATGATGAGGTAGCAAAAGATAGGCATAACTGTTTTGGTAAAACTGAAATGTGGTATATTATTGAAGCTGATAAAAATTCAGGCTTAATTTCGGGAGTAAAAAGGGATTTAACTAAAAACGAGTTTCAAAAATATACGAATGATAAAAAGCTAAAAGAGATTTTAAATTTTGTAACAGTAAAAAAAGGTGATGTTTTTTATATTCCTTCGGGGCAAATTCATGCTATAGGAAAAGGCGTTTTACTTGCCGAAATACAACAAAGCTCGGATATTACATATAGAATATATGACTGGGATAGACCAGGTGCTGATGGGGAAATGCGAGAGCTTCATACCAAACAGGCTTTGGATATTGTAAATTTAAAAGCAGAGTCTAAAAAAATATTAAATTCTGATAATATAGTTGATATTGTTGCCGAACTTTCTACAAGTGAGTATTTTACTGTAAATAGAGTAATACTAAATGATGTTTTTACACCAAATTATTCGCAAATCGATAGTTTTATAATACTAATGTGTATTAAGGGTGGCTTTTCTATTTTGCACGATGGTGGAATTACAAGTTTAGAAAAGGGAGAAACGGTATTAATTCCAGCTACTTTGAAAAACATTACATATAAAACTGATATTGAAACTGAGTTTTTAGAGGTTTATATATAAATGCTTGAATAGTATTTTATAATTTAAAACCTATATGTAAGATATCATCTGTTTGAATGGTGTCTTTCATCCATGTTTCAATTGTTAAATCAAGTATTTTATGCTGTTCTTTTGCAGGTTTATTATGTATTTCTGTTAATAAGTTTTTCAGCTTTTTAACCATAAATTTTCTATTTTTTTCTCCACCAAATTGGTCTTGGTAGCCATCAGAAAATATGTAAAACCATGTAGGACTTTCGTATTTAATAATGTGTTTTGTGTATTTTCCATCAAATTTCTGAGAGCCTCCAATTGCTTGTCTGTCGCCTTTAATGTTGTGCATTTCCCCATTTTCAAAATATATTAATGGGTTTTTTGCTCCTGCAAATTCTACGGTTTTTGCTTCTTTGTCTATAACGCAAAGTGCCATATCCATTCCATCTTGGTTGCTTGTGGATGTTTGTTTTAGTGCAGTAACAACATATTTATTCATTTTTTCAAGAATAAGGTCGGCACTTGTAACATTACTATTTACTATAGTTGTAAGAATTTCGCTTCCAATCATACTCATTAATGCTCCAGGAACTCCGTGTCCAGTACAGTCAACAGCTGTAATTATTATTTTATTGTTTCTTTCAGCAAACCAGTAAAAGTCTCCACTAACAATGTCTCGTGGTTTAAATAATATAAAAACATCATCAAATGCGTTTGAGATTGTTTTTTGAAGTGGTAACATTGCTTCCTGAATTCTTTTTGCATAAGTAATGCTTGCAGTTATGTCTTTATTTTTACGGTTAATTTCTTCGTTTTTTGTAGCAAGTGAGTCTCTTTGAGTTTCAATTTCTTCTTTATTTTTTTCAATTTCGGCTGTTCTCTCTTTTACTATTCTTTCTAAGTTTTCTTTTTGAAGTTTTACACGCCTAATACTAAGTTGTACTATAGACCAAATAAAAAATAAGAATAGTAGTAGGTAAAAAATATAAGCTCCAAGGGTTCTGTACCATGGTGGTAGTATTTCAAATTTGTATTCGGCAATAGTGCTTTCTATATCGTAAAGGTTTTTCGCTTTTACTTTAAAAGTATATGTTCCTGGTTGTAGGTTCGAGTATTCTTTGCTTGTTTCATCTTTCCAGTCGCTCCAATTATTATCGTCGCCTTCGAGCATAAACTTGTATTGTGTTTGTTCTGGTTCTTCAAAAAATATTGCTGCAAAATTAAATCTTAGTGCATTGTATTCAAATTCTATTTGTGGAATTTGATCTGTTTCTTGTTTTATTATTGCAATTCCTAAAGAGTCTGATAATGCTCCTCCAAAAATTAACGAGTCGTTTTTAATAAATTCAATTTTACGAATTGTTGTTGCAAAGTTTGTATTAAAATTCTTATTATATTTTAAATCGTAATAAACAAAGCCTTTTTCGGTACCAATAATTATATTTTTTTCTGATAAAAAGTTTAGACTAAAAATATTATCTTTTACTCTTAAAAATGGTGTTTTAACTATTCTGATAGAGTCTTTAGTTTCAATTATTTGTCCTAAAATCCAATGTTTTTTATTTTTTATTTTGGGGTCATCAACTTCTTCTTTAAACCATATATTACCATTTTTTGAGCGTAATAATAATGTTATTTTGATATCGTAATCAAATATTTTATCAAATTTTTCGTCTTTAACAAATTCATTTTTGCTTTTGTTAAATCTATATATTCCTTTTTCGGTGGTAAATACAATTCTGTTACTTAGTTTAAAAACATAGTTTCCTGTTTCGGACGGTAATCCGTTTTTGTGATTGTATAAGGTTAAGTCTAATAAAGAATCTTTTTCTTCGTTTAGTTTGAATCTATATATTCCTCGATTAATGTCTGACACCCAAAAATATCCATCGTTATCTTCTTCAAGAAAAAGACAGTCTTGTTTAAAGTTTTTTATATTATTTTTAAATTTCCATGTTTTATTTTTATACTCGAAAATTGATAGTCCATTTCCGCCTCCAGCAATTATTGTTTTGGGGTGTTTCTTTAATTGTTTAAATGTTTTTATGCTTACGTCTTCTTTTAAATATTTAGCTACACCGTCTTTTATATAAAAAAAACCACTTGCACCCGAACATAATAATTGATTAAATATTGTGTCTATTTTCCAAATTTGAAATGCTCCTTTTTTATTTTTAACAGGCTTAAACTCTTCAATGTCAAGTCCTTTGTGATGTACCCATGTTTTGTAAAATACACCAGTCGAATTTCCTACATATAGTTTTTCGTTATGTAGCATTGATGTGTATGTTGTTCCTGAAAGTCCGTAATTTTCGTTGTAAATAGAGTAGGGCGAGTTAGCATATATTACAGATATTCCATTTCCTAGTCCTAGCCATATATTTTTGTCTTTATCGGTATATGTTGACCAAACTTGGTTGTTTTGTAAGCCGTTTTTTGTTGAAATATGCTTTACAGCTCTAAAATTTTTATCGATAAGTATAAAACCGTTGGAATATGTTCCGCATGCGTAATGGTTTTTGTCATAATTTGAGTATGAATAAAATTCGTACAATAGGCTGTCTCCTGAAATAGGAGTAATTTTTTTGTTTTTGTACGAAAATACACTTCCACCCCATGTTACAATTGCAGTTGCATTGTTTTTATAGGGAAACATTCCTGTTATCCAGTTTTGTGCAAAACTTTCAGACGTTTCTTTTAATATTGTAATTTTATCGTCTTTATATTCTAATAAACCTGTACCTCTTTCTTGTATATATAATTTATCATTTACTTGAAATGGTAATACAAAACGATTACTTTCTTTGTTAATATCAAATGTTTTTATGCTATCATTTTCATAAACAAAAATTGTCATTGGTGTTATAAAAAGAACTTGTTCATCTTGTATTACAATTTTTCGGACTCTTGTAAATTGTTTTTTTTCTTCGGGTATTTTATTTTTAAGACTTATGTATTTTGTTAATCCTCTTTTATCAAAATGAAGGTAGCCTAATTCGCCTTTGCTTGCTCCTACATATATTCTTCCATTTTTATCTTTGGCTAATGAGTATATGTTCGGATCGTTTGGTAAGAATATTTGACGCCAAGTTATTCCATCGTATTCAAGTATTACTGTTTGGTTTGCAAAGTACATTATTCCTCTATTATCTTGTACTATTGCAAGATTTTGGTTGTTTGAATTATATTCTGTATGACTATAATTCTTTACAAAAGGAATTCCGGTTTCTTTGACTTGTGCCGAAATATTTATGTAAATAAATAGGAATATTATTATTAAAAGATTATTTTTTATCATAAGAATGCTTATTGCTACCTACAAATATATTACTTTTTTCTTGATTTAAAATTATAATATTTAATTGCATTAATTATGCCAGTTATTAAATATTTCTTTTCCTTTAGCATTTATAATAGAATAATGAAATTTTGTCTTGTCGGTTTCTAGTAATAATGCTGCTTTTTTATTATAATAACCTACAAGATTTATAGTGTTACTGTTTATTTTAACAGCACTATTGGCATAAAAACTTTTGGTACTAAAATAGTTTTTTTGCTGAATGATTTTCCCTTTACTATTTATTATATTTAAAAATACGTTTGTTTGTGCTTTTGCAGTAATTTCGTCATACTCATCGGTTAAATATGTTTTAAAATTATTAAATACAAAAATATTGCTATCCATTTTAACAATGTCGCATAAAGTGCCTTTTAAAACGGTGTTTGATACAAAAATAGGCTCTTGTGTTGCTAGGTTATAATTTATAGTAATTTGTGTTTCATTAATATTAATGTTTTCAATAAATCTATCACCTTTAAAAGACATAATCATTGTGTTATTTATTTCATCATAAGCCATATAGCGAGGTGTTGAGCTTATGTTAATTTCTTTTTCATTTATTATTTTTCCGTTGTCTGAAATAGTTGAAATAATATTTTTTCGTGAGCTTTTGTTATTATCTAATGTTGTAATCACAAATGCTCCTTTGTCGTATATGGAAATTGCGAACCCACAGCTTTTAGAGCTGTCATTTTTTGCTATAAGTTTTAAAAATTGAACTTTGCCTTCTGAATTTGCTTTCCCAATAAACGATTCTATTTTATTATTTTTGTTTTTTGTATATCCAGTAAAATATACCGAGTTATCGGCTGCTTTTTTATATTTTACTGCATAATAAATTTTAGCTTGAGCGTTGTCAAAATCTATTTTGTTTTCGGTAAATATTATTTGATTATTTGAGAAATTTAATGTTTTGTAGTTAATGTTTTTTCGTTTTTCATTAGCTTTAATTTTATTTTTATAATTAGCAAAAGCTGTTTGTAACATGGTATTTAAAAATAATTCTTGTTGAAATGAATATGCTTTAAGCCCTTTCATTCCATTATAATTTTGCATATAATATTTTTGATACTTTTGTACCTGAATTGGTTTTATTTCTTTTGCAAAAGATAGGTTAAGACTATCTGCTTTAAGTTTAATTTCTGTTATACCTTTATAGTATTGTGCTAGCTTTTTATTTGTATAAATAATTGTATCCTTGGGCTTATTTATTTTTTTATGAAGCATAATAAGAAAATTAACTTTACTTTCTTGATATTCAAAAAGCCTAACTAATAGTGAATTATGGTCGTATTTGCCTATTTTGAATTTGAATTTGTCATCAACTTTAAATGTTGGTATATCATTTGAATATTTATCGGCAGAGAGTTGTGTTAATTTTTGTTCTATTTTTTTATGTGTTAAATCAATATCATTTTTATTATTAGAAATAGCGGTTTTCGAAATTTTTGAAGTATTTGCAACCCAGCTTTTATAGTCCCAAATTATTATGTTATTATTAAGAAAATTTGAGTTTGTAAGACCATCAAGCCTGTATGTTACAATTTTTTTTAGTTTATAGTTTTGGTTATAGTTTTTTATGGGGTACTCTTTAATTGCAAGTTTATATTCAGCAAAATAAAATAAAGTAGAATCAAAATGAACTTCTAGTTTATTAAGGTTTGAAATAAAATCAACGTCTTCGCTTAAATATATGTTTTTAATAATTGAATAGTCGGTATTTATTTGTTTAAAGGTGTTTACACAAAAGTTGTAATTTTCGACAGTTTTATTATAGTATTTTATTATTTTATTTACGTTTATTTCGTAAAATGCTATATCGGCGGTTTGTTTGTCTATATAATTATTAATATCATTTTCTTGTAATTTTTTATTTTCAATAGGAATTGTTACATTTTTATAATATTTATAGTTGGATTTTGATTCATTTTTCATCGAGTGCCTTGCTAAATTGTAATATAACTTTGTATTATATATAAATAGCTTAGTAAAAAAATAATCGGTAAAAGGATTATATGATTTTGCCCATTCGTGAGCAATAATTCCTAGCTGAAAATAAGTATTTGCAAAATCGGGATCTTGCTTTTGATATGCTAAAAGTAATGTGTATGATTTTTCTTTGTCGCCAGTTAAAATAACCTCATAAATATCTTTGTACTTTAAATCTTGCGAATAAGATTTTTCAGCAATAAAAAAAGTAATAAACAGGCTTATTATTAATATTTTATATATGTTTTTCATTTTATGCTATTTTTATTGTTGAACTTCTAAAATTTTTAATTCTACTCTTCTGTTTTTTGCTCTGTTTTCTTCTGTTTCAACAGGAAAATATTTAGGGCTACTTTTACCATAGCCTTTAGAAATTAATTTTGTGTTGTCAACATTTTTATCAATTAAATATTCAACTACTGACGCAGCACGCTTGTTAGACAATTTAAGGTTGTAATTTTGCGAGCCTACATCGTCGGTATGTGCCGATATTTCTATTTTTATTTGCGGATTATTTGTCATTAATTTTACTACCCTGTCAAGTTCAATATAAGAACTCTCGTTGAGATCTGCAGAGTTAAATTCAAAAATTATATCGTTAAGTTCAATTTTAGTTTCCTCTGTAAGAGGCGTTAGTGGCATCGCTGTTTTTCGCTTTCGCTTTTCGTTTACTAAATCAACAACTGTATTTGCAAAAGAATAACCATTTGGCGACACATTTATTTCGTATCTATTACCGTCTCGTAATTGTATAACTACTCTTCCGTTTTCGTCTGTAGTAGCCGTAATTACTGTCTTTTCACCAGATGTAAGATTTGTTATTTCCACAGTGCCTTGTATGCCTTCTCCTGTTTTATTATCGGTAAGTAATATTTCGTAATCAACTTTTCCTATTTGTAGTTCAATATCTTTTTCAAACTCGCTAAACTGAACAACACCCGTTAAGTCTAGTTCAAAATTATTTTTCTCAAAATATTTCTTTTCTACTTCAATATTATAATATTTACCAATATCTAAAGTTACAGAATATCTGCCTTTATCAATTTTAGTAATAATAATATCTTGTTTCTCTCCTGTGTTTTTATCTATTACAGAAATATTACCTTCTAAAGGTTCATATATTTCGTTATCAAAAACGTTAAGGATAAGGTTTACTTTTTTATAAAGCTTAATATCTTTTTCAATTTCTTTTTTTGTAGAATTTGTATTATCATATTCAAAAAAATGATGAGAATATCCTTTTTTATAAACATCAATAATATATTTTCGACCTTTTTGCAAAATAAATGAGTATTCGCCTGTATGACTGTTGTTTGACGTGCTGAAAAGTATTATAGAAGAGTAGGGGTCAATAATTTTTATTTGGGCATTTAAAGGCATGCTTGTATTCAAATCGGTAATAACGCCTGTGAATATCGTTGTTTTTTCGGGTTTGAATTCACCTAAATTTTGTGTTTTATAAATTTTCCATATATCATTCTTCTTTTTTCCTGTGGGCTTGCTATAATATATTGTGGTTCCGCTAACATTTATACTAGGTGTTATTTCGTCAAGCTCTGTGCTTAAATTAGAAACAATTATAGGTGTAATCCATGCGTTTTTTGTAATAAGTTTTGTGTAGTAAATGTCTGCACTTTCTGTACTTGTACTTCTTATTGAAGTAAAAAATAGAGATTTTCCATCGGCAGCAATTCTAGGAAATCTATCGCAACCACTATTTACAGGCTCTGGCAGTTTTGCTGGGTTTGACCAGCTGCCATCTATCAAATGAGAAACATACATAGCCTTACAATCAACTTTCTTTAAATTCTCGTTTTTGTAGTCTCTTACAAAGTAAAACGTTTTTCCGTCTGGCGAAATACATGGATCACTCTCGTTTTGTGTCGAATTAATAGGTGATGGAAGTTTTGTTGGTTTCGTCCATTTATTATCAACTTTTCTCGATTTATATATATTAAAAATTGAGTCTTTATGGTCGTGTCTTAAAGCAAAGTATAGTTCGCTTGTATTGTGGTTGTACGATGGCGATTCAATATAGAAATCTGTTGAATCAAAATCGTTTACAACATCAATATAAATAGGTTTTTGCCAATTTCCTTGTATATCTTTTTTCGACTCAGCAAGTATATCTTTATCTTCTAGCTTAATTATAAATAAAATTGAATTTCCGTCTAAACTAATATAAGGATACATTATATTAGTCTCTGGTAAATTAATAATATCGGGCAATAGCTCGCTAGTCTGAGAAAAAATCTTATTAGGAGTGAAATATACTAATGTTGTAACTAACAGCAATTTATATAGTAATGTTTTTTTCATAAATAGATTATATTTTTGCAAATTGTTGAATAAAATAGAAAATGATTAATTTTAATTGTAATTTTGGCTAAATTTATTCTAATAATTTAATATATCATAGTTTTTACTTTAAACTTTTACTAAATGCTTGAAATTTTACACGAAGATAACCATTTAATCATTGCAAATAAAAAATGTGGCGATATTGTCCAGGGTGACAAAACTGGCGATAAAACTTTGGCAGAGTATGTAAAGGATTATATTAAAGTAAAATACAAGAAGGACGGCAATGTCTTTTTAGGTATTCCACATAGGCTCGACCGCCCAACCAGCGGAATAGTAATTTTTGCTCGAACAAGTAAAGCTCTTACACGAATGAATAAGATTTTTGCCGAAAAACAAATAAAAAAACATTATTTGGCAGTTGTTGACAAAATGCCTCCTAAAAAAACAGATACTATTTCGCATTATTTATTTAGAAACACTAAGCAAAATAAATCTTATGCTTCCGATTTAGAAAAACCAAATACTAAAAAAGGCGATTTAACATATAAATTTGTGAGTAAATCCGATAGATATTTTTTGTTAGATATTGATTTGCACACAGGGCGACACCATCAAATTAGAGCTCAGTTAGCACAAATAAACTGCCTAATAAAAGGCGATTTAAAATATGGTTTTAACCGTTCAAATAAAGATGGAGGAATACATTTACACTCATATACAGCCGAATTTATACACCCTGTAAGCAACGAAAACATCTTTGTTAAAGCAATGCCACCAGAAGATCCTGTTTGGGATTTTTTTATGCGAAAAAAATAATTTATTTCTGTTTTTATAAAATACTTTATTATGATAAATGATTCTCCTACAAAACTTTATGTTGAATATATTAATACAGAATATTCTAAAAAGATTAATGCAGGCGAATTGCTTGCAAAAGCAGCAAGAAATATTTTACTAGAATTGAAGCTTAGCTCTCAAAATCATTATTTAATAAAAAATATTGCAACGGATTTACATCAACAAGCAGTTGATATGGCTTATTCTAAAGCTTATGATTGTTCTCCAAAAATTGAAGAATATTTTAAACTTGCGTTTCAACTTATGTATAAATATTGGGATGAAAAAGCAAATAAGGAACTCATACAATTTTTGTCAGATGTTTTATATTATGATAAGAATAATGAAGAATTGCTTAATCTTTACACCAAATCAATATTGTTGGAAGAAGAATATCTTTCAATAATTAAAAAGAAGTATGACTCTTTTATATGAAATTGTTGGTAGAAATATTTAATATTGGCTTTATATATAAATTTCAGATTTATGAAGATGATAAGACATAAATTCCCCCTTTTTAAGGGAGAATTACGGCGTTTTATTAAAAATAATATTGAGACTACTCCGAAAAGTCGAACT
>JAOZLS010000267.1 GCA_029934705.1 Bacteroidales bacterium
ATTAATTAATATATGAATAGAAATAGACAAATTTAATAAAATGAGTTTTATTTCAGACTATTTAGAAACTAAAATTCAATAAATCGCTGACATTCAGATATTACTATTCTTCTACAATCCAATTAGCATTTAATGTTTTATAGGAAAGTAGCATGTAGTCGATAATAAAACTACTTAAATCTTCAATAAATTTACTTGTATAAAAATATTCAATATTTTGTGTGCTAACTTGAAAATATTGTTCAAACATTTGTTTTCGATTTTTAACAAAAAGACCATTTTTAGGTTTATTCACAAAATTAATATCAATATATTTATTGTTTAAAGATTCAAAATCAGAAATTGTATTACTAAAAAGCTCAGTTGTTCCCCAGCGTTCTAAGTTTGTAAAACTATTATCGCAATTTTTAGGTGAATTAAACAGTTCAATACTACTTCCTAGTTTTAAATAGTAACTGTTTTGCATTGTAAAAACGGATATTGAAATTGAGTTATTTGACTTTTGTTCATCAAATTTATAACTTAATTTTGCAATCATTCGTCCTTTGCGTTCTACCAATTTTAAAGGTTTTTTAATTTTTAATTGCAAGGCAGGAAGCAACTTTTGGTTTAATCCGTATAAAACTCTAATAGTATTAATTTCAACCATTGGCTTTGATACCGATTTAGTGCTTGTAACCGATAATAAATCTACCGTTTCAGTAAGTATTTCATGCAAATTTTTATGGTTTTCATCGGCAATAATCTGCATTTGTTTAAAAATATTTATAATATTAAAAAAGTGCCTACTCAAATATGGTGATTTCTCGCAAATTGCAAAAAGTATTTGTTGCCACCTTTTATTTAAAATGGGTGCTTTTGAATTATCAGTTGTAATTTCAACATTATTTTTTTGAGCAAATTCATCCGACCAATTTTCTATATCAGCATTTTCGGCTAATAAGTTATAAATTGAAGGGAAGCCAGTTTGTAAGCAAATAAGCCCAAAAATTAATTGTTTTTCGTAGGACTGAAGTTCAGTTTGTTTATTGCTAAGTTTATTTTTCGATTTTATTAATAAATTTATGAATGATAGCGTATTAACAAGTCGTTTTATACTACGAGGATTTGTGCCAATAGACAAGCCTGTAAACATTACCATTGTTTTTATAAATTCAGTATTTTCAGACTCTGCCTCTGTAATAATATTTACCGACAATAGTATTTCTTTTATATAATCATCAATAATATAAGAACTTACAGGCATTTGAAATGGGAGCTGAATTATTTTATCAAAAAAAGATCGAAATTCTCGCTCGTTTTTTTCTGTTAAGTCTCCAAATTTAGTTTTAAGTCCTTTTACTACAACATCATAATCAATAGCAAGAATGAATATACACTTATCTATATCAAAAATATTTTTCATTAGTTCAAGTATGCCAACAGCAAGAGTTGGGTCAATTCTATCTAAATCATCAATAAAAAAGACAAATGCCTTTTTAGAAATACCTTTTTCAATATTTTTCTTAATATTTTCGGTTACAAGTTCGCTAAGTGTATTTTTTAAATCGTTTAAGTTATAATTTACAGTATCTTTTTCTTGAAAAATGGCTGAATTAATAACCTCAGCTGCATCCTCGCTTACTTGCGAAACGGTTGTTTTAACCGCAGCTTTAGATAAGCCTTTAAAAACTGATTTACCTATTGTATAAACTTTATTTATAAGATGTTTTAATTTTTCGGGATGCTCTTTTTCAGATATTTCAATTACTTGATTTATTAAAGCATTAATTATACCCGAAAGAATATCTTCATTGTTTTTCATTAGTGCATGATGCCATGTATTAAGCCAAACACTATAAAACTCAGAGTTATTTGCTTTACAAATTTGCTCGTCAAGCCTATTCATAAGCGAGGTTTTTCCGCTTCCCCACTCGCCCTGCAAAGCAATAGTAATTGGTGTTGATGAAAATTGTATAAATTCTGACAAAGCCATTTCAAACGACTTCATTTGTAATTTGTCTTCTTCTTCCTTTTTTAAAGGAATATCTACAATTCCCGTAACTTTTTGGCTCATAAATATTTAATTAGAAGTAAAATTATAAGTATGCAAATTACAGTAAATTTACATAAATAATTAATATATTGAAAATTTAAATATATTTGATATTATGTAAAATAGTTACTGAACTAAAATACAACAAATTTAGAAATGAAAAAAAGTACTATACTAGCTGTTGATGATACACTAATTAATTTAGAATTAATTAGTGCAGTTTTTGATGACGATAATTTTAAAGTTTTAACAGCAACAAATGGAACAGATGCTCTGCGAATTATTGAAGACACACCTCCCGACCTTATTTTGCTTGATGTAATAATGCCTAATATTGATGGTTTTAAACTTTGCGAAATAATAAAGTCAAAAAAAGAGACAAAAGACATTCCTATTATTTTTATTACAGCACTAACAAACCCTAAAAATATTGTAAAAGCATTTAAAGCAGGAGCTGTAGATTATGTTGCAAAGCCTTTTAACGAGAGTGAATTAAAAGCTAGAGTTGTAACCCATTTAGATTTATTAAATTCAAAACGAAAATTAAAAACAGAACTTCAATTAAGAAAAATAATAGAAAAAGAGCTAAGAAAAAGTGAAGAACATTTACTATTAGCACAAAAGGCAGGAAAAACAGGAACTTGGGAGTGGAATATTAAAAAAGACAAAATTTTCTGGTCCGAAATGACTTATGAAATATTTGGAATAGAACAAATAAGAAAATATATAACACTTGATAAATACCTTAGTTTTATACATCCTGACGATAAAGACAGAATAATTGACGAATTATATTTAGCAAAAAGGAATAAACAGCTGAAACATAAAACAGAATATCGTATTATAAAAGAAACAGGTGAAATACGATGGATTGAAGAAATTTCAGAAATTACAATTAACAAAGAAGATTCTGTATCTAAAAAAATTGGAATAATAAGAGACATTACAGAACAAAAAAAGCAAACAGCAGATTTGGAAAAATTATCAACCGCTGTGAACCAAAGTGCAGATACAATAGTTTTTACTGATATAAAGGGAAATATTGAATATGCTAATCCTAAATTTACAGAACTTACAGGTTATTCTTTAGAGGAGGTTCTTGGTGAAAACCCTCGAGTTTTAAAGTCAGGAGAACAGTCTGATGAATTTTACAAAGAAATGTGGAAGACAATATCTTCGGGTAAAGCTTGGCGAGGAGAATTTCATAATAAAACAAAAGATGGAAGACTATTTTGGGAAAAAGCTACAATTACTCCTATAAAAAACGAGAAAAACGAAATAACAAATTATCTTGCTGTAAAAGAAGATATTACTCTAAACAAAAAATTAGAAGAAGAACTAATACAAACAAAAAACTTTGCAGAGAATTTAATAGATACAGCAAATGCGTTAATTGTATCGTTAAATACGCAAGGCGAAATAATAATTTTTAATAAGCATGCAGAAAACTTAACAGGATATTCAAAAAGTGAAGTCATAGGTAAAAATTGGTTTGATATATTTATTCAAGAAAAGGACAAACCCGTAATTTCTGGAATATTTCTTAATGTTTTAGAAAAAATGCCTAAAGTGTCAAGCTATGAAAATGATATCTTAACAAAAGATGGCAAGGAAATAGATATCAGCTGGAGTAATAATGTTACATACAATTCTGAAAATAATATTACGGGAGTTTTGAGTATAGGGAGGGATATAACCGAACAAAAATTAATGCACGAAGCCTTAATAGATGAACATAAAAAATTGTTTATTGCAAAAAAACAAGCAGAAGAAAATGAATTAAATTTTAAAACTATTTTCAACAAGAGTAGAGACCTAATTTTTATAACAAGTTTTAGTGGCGAAATTATTAATGTTAATAATGGAGCATATAGTTTATTAGGCTATAAAAAAGAAGAATTAATAGGACTAAATATTTCTATTCTAAAATCGCCACAATTTATGATTAATAGGAATAACATTTTAAAAACATTTAAAAAAGAACAAACAATAATTTTTGAAACTGAAAACATTTCAAAAACAGGTGAAATTATTTCATTAGAAGTGAATTCTACTATAATAAAATATTATGGACGAGAAGTTATTTTATCGGCAGGGCGTGATATAAGAGAAAGAAAAAATTCTCAAAAGAAATTACTTTCAGCAATAATAGAAACAGAAGAAAAAGAGCGTGAACGTATAGCACAAGACCTTCACGATGGTTTAGGACCACTTATGTCCACCATAAAACTTTATGTACAATGGTTGGCAAAGCCCGACAGCAAAGCCGACAAAACAGAGCTAGCCGGCAAAGCCGAGAAGACTGTTGAGGAAGCATATAAATCACTCCGAAATATATCAAATAACTTAAGTCCGCATATTCTTAAGAACTTTGGTTTAATATCAGCTGTAAAATCATTTATTGATAGAATAAAAGACATTTCAGATATAAAAATTGAATTTACAACAAATATAATAGGACGTTTCGACTCAATAAAAGAAACTATAATTTATAGAATTCTTACAGAAGCCATAAATAACACCTTAAAACATGCAGATGCAACACAAATAAAAATAAAAATAAATAATGAAAATAGCAAAATAACAACTTTTTATACTGATAATGGTATAGGATTTGATGTAAGCAGAGTTATTGACCAGAAGAAAGGCTTAGGACTTTTTAATATAAAAAATAGATTAAAATCAATAGGTGGAAATATAGAAATTATTAGTGGGGAAAATAAAGGCACTAAAATTGTTATTGAAGTTTGAGGTTAGAGATTGAAGATTGAAGATTGAAGATTGAAATTGGAGGTTGGAGATTGGAGGTTAGAATTTGAGATTGGAGGTTGGAGATTGAAATTTGAGGTTGGAGGTTAGAGGTTGGAGATTAGCATCAAATGTCAAACATCAAATGTCAAACATCAAACATCAAACATCAAACATCAAACATCAAAAGTCAAACATCAAAAGTCAAACATCAAAAGTCAAACATCAAAAGTCAAACATCAAATATCAAACATCATGGTAAAAAATAAAATCATTATTGTTGACGATCATAAAATATTTAGAGACGGAATAAAATCTGTTATTACTATTGAAGGAATTGCCGACGTTATTGCTGATGCAGGAAATGGGAAAGAATTTTTAGAACTTCTAAAAACTCATGAACCTGATTTAGTATTAATGGATATATCAATGCCTGTTATGAATGGTGTTGAAGCAACAAAAAAAGCCTTAGAAATATACCCCGACATTAAATTTTTAGCACTCTCCTCTTTTGGCGACGAAGAATACTATTATAAAATGATAGATGCTGGTGTAAAGGGTTTTATATTAAAAGACGTTGGCATTGCAGAGCTTGAAGTTGCAATAAATGAAGTGCTTGAAGGCGGTTCTTACTTTTCAAACGAGCTACTACGCAGAATAATTGCAAATGTTAGCAAAAAAAAGCTTGAAACAAGCTCCAAGCTACTATCAAAACGTGAACTTGAAATTTTAACCGAAATTTGCAATGGACATACCAATGTTGAAATAGCAGAAAAATTAAATATAAGTCCTGATACAGTCAAAGGACATAGAAGTAAAGTACTTTCAAAAACAGACTGTAAAAACTCCGCAAGCCTTGTTGTTTATGCTATAAAAAACAAACTTATTGAGATATAATTATTTTTAGAATTAGCCATTTACTTCTCAAGATACTGATTAAATGATTTTTAATTAGTTTTAGTATTTGAAATAAAGATATAACTATTAGTGAAAAATATTCAATAAGCAATAATAAAAGCATTTAAATTATGCTCATTGATTATTAAACTATTAAAAGCTTGTAGTAAAATTTCAACATTAAAAATATGAGTCCACTCCGAAAAGTCATTATACCCCTAAATCCCCTAAAGGGGACTTTGA